>NZ_LZXY01000007.1:0-178959 GCF_001756615.1 Glaciecola punicea | reverse complement strand
TTTTTTTGTGCCTGCGGTTTTCGAACTCAGCAGTGAAACGTATATACTAAGGATTTAGAATGACATCAAAACGTTTATACTGCGCTCACTGCGATTATCCAAGTTCAACGTGCGTATGCAGCGCTATAGGCAGTATTCAACTCCCTATAAGCGTAATTATTCTCCAGCACAAAAAAGAAGTATTCCACGCGAAAAACACAATAAGACTAGCGTGCTTAGTTTCGCCATCGATACGTGTAATTAGCACAGCTTTGTGTGAACAAGTAAACAACACACTTACATCTTTAGATGCTAATAATACAGCGGTAATTTATCCCTCAAATGAGAGCAAAGCAATTGAGAATAACCAACATCTTTATAAAAACATAAAAACACTGATTTTTTTAGACGGTAGCTGGAAGCAAGCTTACTCAATATGGCGAGACTTTCCACTGTTGCAGAGGTTCATGCAAATGCATTTTAAATCAGCGCCGCCTAAACAATACAGCATAAGGAAATCTAAGAAGGAGCATCAGTTATCTAGTATAGAGGCGCTAAGTTATTCAATATCTATCGTGACAAAGATCGATACAAGTGAATACTTGAGTGCGCTTGCTAAAATGCAAAAATATTGGCCTAACATTGATTCAAAACCTTAACGCTTCCAGAGCCTAATTAGTAGCAAGAATTTGGCGTTGAGTCTGGGTTGACATCACCGCCAACTTCATCAGGATCAATATTGTGGTCTAATAGGATTTCTCTGACATAACTTATGTGGTCCAACACATGCTGGTAATTATCACCATATTCAAATTTATTAACTTCTATAGATTTTGGCATATAAGTAAAGGCTATTTTTAATGCATGCAGTTCTTCTGCTTTCATGACGTTCTCACTGTTTTGTTGTTTTAAAAGCTTAATCTAAAAATATATTTAACACCAGTTTCGTGTTGACAAATATGAGCCTAAGAATCTCTATTTATGTCGATATCACTTATATCATTGGCTATTTTACTCCTATTTAAAATTAAGCAGATTATTTTTCAAGCTGATTAAGCGTTAATAAGCGTTATAGAGATAAATGCTTTTACTATAATATTGGGTAAGATCATGCATAAAGGCAGTAAGTCATTATTGCACCGAGCTTTATAATTGGCATAGGTGAGACTGCCTGTAAGATTAATCGCTTTTACCACACCTGCATTATCAATATAACTGACTAAAATCCAGTCGGTGGTGCCTCCTTTAAATAGCCTTAGTTTTTTACTATAATCTTCTGAAATTTGGTGACGAGCTCGCTTAATGCGCACATTATTACTTAGTGCTAGTACAGTACCTTTTCCTATTAGATGTTCAAAATAAAAAGTTATTACAGAGTTTAGTTGTTTATAAGGGAACATAACAAGAACCCGCCACATAGACAGATATCCTCATGTCTAGTGGCGTATTCAGAAATAGGGTTGCCAAAATACTTGGAAATTCCATCCATACGAGCAACACTTGCAGTGTCCTAGGTCGTGTTAGCCAATCAAACGTGCGAATTAGGTTTTTATAACAACAGATTGTCTGCATTTATCAAACCAGTAACTAGGCCAACAAGAATGCCAACTACTACAAGGGCAATATCGCAAGAACTTTGATATTGAAAGAGAATAATTGGTGTGCAATTGAAAAAGTTCAACCAACGCTAGCGAACGAGGGAGAGTATCCGAATTCGTTTAGTAAATTGACACTATGGTATGTCAAACGTATATTCTATTTACAACAAAACATTAATTTTCATACTATTTGAATGACACAAACCTGTTTTTCTTCATCGTGATCAAGTATTATTCTGCTTCGAAAATATTTAGGATTTTGAGGTTGTATTCATGAGTGATGACACCGAGTTTAAAGAAGTATTTAACTGGTGGTATTTTTTCGCTATCGTGGTCACATTGTTGGCTTTCCCTTTGCTTCATATAGTAGCTTGGGCAGTTAAAATGTTTCTTAATTAGGTAGTTTACAAGCTATGAAAAATAACATCATTTTAAATAGCATTACTGCAAGAAACACATAAAAGGAAAGAGTGTGTCCCAAAAATTGATCAAAGACGCCGTTACCACCATTATCGATTATCCTAAGCCAGGGATCTTGTTTCGCGATGTAACCAGCGTGCTGCAAAACTACGAAGCCTTTCAAGCGTGTATCGACTTACTAAAAAACCAGTATAGTCGCTTAAAATTTGATAAAGTAGTGGGAACTGAGGCACGTGGATTCTTATTTGGGGCGCCGCTAGCGTTAGCGCTTGGCGTTGGTTTTGTACCAGTTCGTAAGCCTAAAAAATTGCCTCGAGAAGTCATTTCTGAATCATATGAGCTTGAATATGGCACTGATGTTTTAGAAATACATAAAGACGCTATAAGCCCAGGCGACAGGGTACTTATGATTGACGATTTGCTTGCTACTGGCGGTACTATGATTGCCACAGCAACACTTATCCGTCGCTTAGGCGGCGTGGTTGAACACGCTGGCTTTATTATTTCTTTGCCCGACATTGGCGGAAAAGCAAAACTTAAAGCGGCTAACATTACACCATATTGTATATGTGAATTCGACGGAGACTAATTAGCCGATGAGCTATCAAGTTCTGGCAAGAAAATGGCGCCCTCAAACCTTTTCTGAATTGGTAGGGCAACAGCATGTTGTTGATGCAATATCAAACGCTCTTAAAAACGATAAGCTTCATCATGCCTATCTGTTCACGGGAACGCGAGGCGTTGGTAAAACGACGATAGCACGAATTTTTTCAAAAAGTTTGAACTGTGAGCAAGGCCAAAGCGCTAACCCCTGCGGCGTGTGTGACACCTGCATGGATATAAGTGATGGTCGCTATGTCGATTTACTTGAAATTGATGCCGCCTCGCGCACTAAAGTCGAGGATACACGTGAACTACTTGATAACGTTCAATACCGTCCAACACGCGGGAAATACAAAGTTTATCTAATAGATGAAGTGCACATGCTGTCAAAACATAGTTTTAATGCACTCTTAAAAACCCTTGAAGAGCCGCCTGAGCACGTGAAGTTTTTACTTGCCACAACCGATCCACAGAAGCTGCCAGTAACCGTACTCTCACGGTGTTTACAGTTTAGTTTAAAGGCTCTCACGACAGAGCAAATCCAAGATCATTTAGCGTATATTCTGGGCCAAGAACAAATTCAGTACGAGCTATCTGCGCTGGCACAAATAGCGCGAGCGGCGCAAGGCAGTATTCGCGATTCATTAAGTTTGACCGATCAGGCAATTGCACAAGGGAACAATCAAGTTAGCTTGGTAGTGGTGGCCACTATGCTTGGTTTGTTAAATAAAAACCATATTGTGAAGTTGGTTAAGCATATATGTGAGCGTGACAGTGTAAATGCTATAGCCCAGCTTGAAGATATATGCGCACAGTCACCTGATTATTTTCAAGTCTTGTCTCAACTTTTAGGCTTGCTGCATCAAATAGCGTTGACACAAGTTGTGCCCCAGGTATGCAAACTAGACACTGATTCTGCCAAAGGTATTTATACCCTGGCAAAAAGTTTATCTAAGGAACATATTCAAATTTTGTATCAAATTGGCGTGAATGGTAAGCGTGATTTACCCCATGCGCCTGATGCGCGCACTGGCCTGCAAATGACAATATTAAGAATGCTCGCATTTTCGCCTGTGCAAAAGATTGATTTAGACATTGCTAGCTTGATTATCACCAGTAATACTGTGCCTGCGTTTGAATCTTTACCTGAGCCAATAGCGCCGACAATGCAAACACATGATTTACAAGATAGTGATGCTACACAAAAGTCGAATGAGCCTTCTTTAGACGCCGGACTTCAACAGTTAGGTGGTGAAATCACAGGGCAGTCATTATCTCAGCAGACATCGACTAGTGCTAACCCTACAGCCCTAAGCGGTGAACTTGAGCCATCATCACCGCAAAATAAATCACAAGATAGCGATGTACCGTTCAAACAGGGGCCATCAATTAACGCATCTCAAGCGCCTTTTTTTGATGATGAACAGCCCCCATTGCCAGATGAAGAGCCGCCTATATCTACGGATATGTTTGGCGATGAATTTGCATCAAATAACAATGAAAACCAATTTACTGAGCCACAGCAAAGTGAATCACGTTCGCTCAATCTAGCTTCTATTCAAACGCCAGATCATCGTAAGCAAGCTAGTGCAAACACAAGCGCAACTGCTAATACCTATGATTTACTAAAGGTGAGCCAGCAGCTGAAGCAGTATACCAAAGACAAAGAAGAGGATTCAAACGCAAAAAAGTCTGAACCTGAGACCCCAGCCACTCAAGTGGTTGAGGACGGCTTTGCGTATAAAATGGGTCATAAATTTGCACCTTTTTCTGGGGTGCTGTCGGCGTTTTTAAGCAACGGTGAGAAACTTACAAACGCATCGCAGATTGATCAATGGAGCGCGTTTGTCAATGCCACCGATATTCAAGCGCTTACCAGACAGTTATTAATAAACACTACGTGCTCAACTTTATCTAACCCACTGATGTTGACACTTGCTAATGAAAATCATCAGATTAACGAAGGATCTTTAGTTGAAAAAATACAGGTAACAGTGTCGGAGTTATTAGGAGAACAGATTGAAGTTGATATTGTCCTTGGCGATGTTCAAAACACTCCTTTTCAGATACAAAGTAGTATAAATGACATGCGTATGCGTTACGCACTTGAACTAATAAACACCACCGAGTCTATTCAAGAGCTTATGAAAGCGTTTGATGCAAAAGTAGTCGACGGCAGCGTAACAGCAAGATAAGCAAATAATTAACACATAACGAAAGAGAGGACAGTATGTTTAAAGGCGGCATGGGTAATATGATGAAACAGGCCCAACAAATGCAAGAAAAAATGCAAAAAGCGCAAGCAGATTTAGCCACAATTGAAGTCGTGGGCGAGTCAGGCGCTGGTATGGTTAAAATTACCATGGCCTGTAATCATAACGTACGCCGCGTACAGGTTGACGACGCTTTAGTTGGCGACGACAAAGAAATGCTCGAAGATTTAGTCGCAGCAGCCATGAACGACGCCGTTCGCCGCGTACAAGAAACCACCAAAGAAAAGATGGGCGATGTGACCGGTACAATGGGACTTCCAGACGGGTTTAAAATGCCGTTTTAAAAACGCTAAATAGTTGCGACAGTGTCGCAACTATTATTTATGTCATGTGGTCAGTGAGAAATTCAGAGAAGCTCATATATTTTGCAAAATATTTAAAGGTACAATAAAATAAGCATGTCACACAGCCCCTTAATAGACGAACTCATTACCGCTTTTAAATGCCTTCCGGGCGTTGGTGCTAAAAGCGCCCAGCGAATGACATTCAATCTGCTAGAACGTAACCGTGGGGGCGCTCTAAAGCTCAGCCAAGCATTACACAACGCAATGGAGCACATCAACAACTGCGAGCAATGTAGAACGTTTACTGAGGCGCAGTTGTGTAATTTATGCAACAACCCAAGTCGCGCAGAGTCGCAGCAAATTTGTATTGTTGAGTCGCCCCAAGACGTATTGGCAATAGAGCAAACAAGCCAGTTCAAAGGTACGTACTTTGTGCTAATGGGACATTTGTCGCCTATAGACGGGATTGGGCCGAATGAAATTGGTTTAGACATATTGGCGCAGCGTTTACAGCAAGATAAAATTGAAGAAGTTATTCTAGCCACCAACCCCACTGTGGAAGGTGAAGCCACTGCGCATTATATCTCCCAAATGTGCAAAAAGCATAGTATAAGAACTACCCGAATAGCGCATGGTGTGCCGGTAGGCGGCGAATTAGAATATATAGACGGCAATACACTCACCCACGCCTTTAGTGGCCGCAGAGAGTTTTAGTTTTTCTTAAAATATATTCACTAAAACTGTTGAATTTACTCAAATCACCCTCAAATCTACTCCACAACAAAATCACTCACTTTTAGATTTACAGGAGACCCTTGATCATGACTGAAAAAGTCCAACACGAAACGCATGGTTTTCAAGCCGAAGTTAAGCAACTGCTGCAACTAATGATCCATTCTTTGTATTCAAACAAAGAAATTTTCTTGCGCGAACTTGTATCAAACGCTGCCGATGCGGCTGACAAGCTGCGCTTTAAAGCACTTTCTAATGCCGACCTTTACGAAGGCGACGGCGAACTTAACGTAAGGCTTAGCGTGAATAAAGACGCCGGTACGTTAACGGTGTCTGACAACGGCATAGGCATGAGTAAAGAAGAAGTTATTAAAAACTTAGGTACTATCGCAAAATCAGGTACAGCTGAGTTTTTCGGCAAGCTCTCAGGCGACGAAGCCAAAGACTCATCTCTTATTGGTCAATTTGGTGTAGGCTTTTATTCTGCATTCATAGTGGCCGATAAAGTAACTGTTAATACGCGTGCTGCTGGTGCAAAAGCTAGCGAAGGCGTGCAATGGATTTCTGCTGGTGAGGGTGAATTCGCGGTTGCCGACATTGAAAAGCAAGGCCGTGGCACAGAAATTATTCTGCATATAAAAGAAGAAGAAAAAGAATTTTTAGATGACTGGCGCTTACGTTCAATCATTACTAAATATTCTGATCACATTAGTATTCCGGTAGAGCTTTATAAAGAAGAAGTGCCTGAGAGCGAAGGTCCTGATGGTCCCGATGGTGAAAAAATCCCAGCCCAGTCAGGCGTTTGGGAAACGGTAAATAAAGCGACTGCGATGTGGACACGTGAAAAGTCTGACATATCAGACGAAGAGTACACCGAATTTTATAAGCATGTATCACGTGACTACGCCGACCCTTTATCTTGGTCACACAATAAAGTAGAAGGTAAAACAGAGTATACAAGTTTACTTTATATACCATCTAAAGCCCCGTTTGACCTGTGGAACCGCGAGCAGACTAGCGGTCTTAAACTGTATGTTCAGCGCGTTTTCATAATGGACGATGCAGAGCAATTCATGCCTACTTATTTACGCTTTGTAAAAGGCTTGCTTGACTCAAACGATTTACCGCTGAATGTGTCTCGTGAAATATTACAAGACAATAAAATTACCCAAGCTATTCGCCAAGGCTGTACTAAGCGCATTTTGAGTATGCTAGAAAAAATGGCTAAGAACGACGCCCAAAAGTATCAAGCTTTCTACAATGAATTTGGTAACGTATTAAAAGAAGGCCCGGCTGAAGATTTTGCCAATAAAGAAAAAATTGCTGGTTTGTTACGATTCGCTACGACGCATAATGACGGTAACGAGCAAACAGTATCGCTTGCGCAGTATATTGAGCGTATGCCAGAGGGCCAAGAGACTATTTATTATGTGACAGCCGATTCATACCAAGCAGCTCGCACTAGCCCTCATTTGGAAGTGTTCCGTAAGAAAGGGCGAGAAGTGCTATTGTTGGGCGAGCGTATTGACGAATGGTTAATGTCACACCTAAATGAATTTGATGGTAAGACCCTAAAGTCTGCGGCTAGCGCTAGCGTAGATTTGAGCGACTTAGACGATGACGAAACTAAGAAAGCTAAAGAAGATGCAGAAAAAGCGGTTGAAGGCTTGCTTGTCCGTATGAAAGCAGCATTAGGCGAAAAAGTGTCTGACGTTAAGTTTACCCATAGGCTAACTGACTCACCCGCTTGTATAGTCGCTACCGACGACGGTATGACAACGCAAATGGCAAAACTAATGCAGTCTGCTGGCCAAGCAGTACCAGAGCCTAAGTATACTTTTGAGCTAAACCCAGAGCATGACTTAGTTAAGATTGTGTCTGACGTGCAAGACGAGGAACAGTTCTCACAGTGGACACAAGTGCTATATGACCAAGCCGCTTTATCAGAGCAAGGCAGCTTGAAAGAGCCTGCTAGTTTTGTCAAAAACTTAAACGCTTTACTGGCGAATTTAGTAAGATAAAACAGCGGTAAAGCGTTAACAATAAAAGCCAATATGACATCGTCATCATGTTGGCTTTTTTATGCGTTAAAGCGATACAAATGAAGTGTTTGCATGCGGGAAATAGATTACGCCTAAAGTATGATGAATTTTACTGAATAGCGCTTGTCTATGCCCCACCTAAGAGGTAGAGTTTATATAATATAATATAATATAATATAATATAATATAATATAATATATAATTTACATTTCTCAATACTAATCAAATAATAAGGTGGAAGATCTTAATGCGCATTATTCTTCTTGGTGCCCCTGGCGCCGGCAAAGGAACGCAGGCTCAGTTTTTAATGAATAAGTTTGGTATACCGCAAATTTCTACGGGCGACATGCTTCGTTCAGCCATTAAGGCAGGCACCGAAATGGGTTTAGCGGCTAAAAAAGTAATGGACACTGGTAATTTGGTATCAGATGACATAATAATAGGCTTGGTAAAAGAGCGCATAGCCCAAGCTGACTGCGAAAATGGTTTCTTACTCGACGGCTTCCCACGTACTATTGTGCAGGCCGACGCCATGAAAGAGGCTCAGGTTAAAATAGATAACGTAATAGAGTTTGATGTACCAGACGACGTAATAGTTGAGCGTATGAGTGGTCGAAGAGTGCATCCTGCTTCAGGTCGTGTGTATCATATAAGCTATAATCCACCTAAAGTTGAAGGTAAAGACAACGAAACTGGCGATGACCTAATCGTGCGTGAAGATGATAAAGAAAGCACCGTGAGAGCTCGTCTGGCCGTGTATCATACGCAAACAGAGCCCTTAATTGAATATTATTCAAGCGCCGCCGATGAAGGCGTGTGTGTGTATAATAAGCTCGACGGAACACAGTCTGTCGATGTGGTCAGCTCACAGCTATCAACCTTATTATATTAACAAATAATTGTGAATAAAAAGGTCCTGCTAATCGGTAGGTTATTAGGATCTTTCTTTATGTAATATAAGCAAGGATAGCGTAGGCTAACATGGGGTTTCTCTTGCGTTAAACGCCTTTATCATATCTGCCGCTTTTTCAGCAATCATTATCGTAGGCGCGTTAGTGTTACCTCCGATAATTGTGGGCATTATAGAGGCATCGACCACTCTCAACTTAGTCAATCCTTTAACCTGAAGCGCTGAATTTACCACACTGCTTGGGTCGTCTTCTCTGCCCATTTTACAGGTGCCTACCGGATGATAAATAGATTCCGCGTTACCCCTAATATAGTCAATTATTTGTTCATCTGTTTGTAAGGTTGCATTAGGCATATAAGCGCTAGCATCTTTGCCTAATGGCCCGGTTGTTGCCACTTTATGCGCCCATTTATAGCCAGCCAGCATAGGCGCAATATCAGCTTCATTTTGCAAATAATTAGGTTCGATGCAAACGACTACTTTACCCTTTTTAAGGCTTAAGGAGACACTGCCACGACTTTTGGGGTATAAGTTGCAAAAATGAAAGGTAAAGCCGTGGCCGAATGGCTTGGTGCGCCCATGATCAAGCAGTAGTCCAGGTAAAAAATGTATTTGTATATCAGGAACGGTCTTTTCGCTGGATGATTTAATAAAGGCACCGCCTTCAGCAATGTTAGACGTAAGCAAGCCCATTTTATGACGCCAATACTGATAAGGTGCAGTAGCGTTTTTTATTATACTGCTAAATGATAGACCATAGCCCTTGGTCTGTTTTTGTTTAAATAAAATAGTGCCGTCTAAATGATCCTGTAGGTTTTTGCCTACGCCAGGCAAGTCGAGCACAAGCTTTATACCTACACGCTCAAGCTCTTCTTTAGGGCCTATACCTGATTGTAATAATAACTGCGGAGAATTGATTGCGCCTGCACATAGTAGCACTTCTTTATTTGCGCTAAGAATGCTAAGTTTGTTTTTTATTAATACGTTCACGCCTGTTGCAGCGCCGTTTTCAATAACGATTGAAGATACATCGCTCTGCGTAAAAATAGTCAGGTTAGGCCTATCTTTTACACTGTCGCTTAAATAGCCTTTGGCAGTGGAGCAGCGAGAACCGTTGGACTGCGTTACCTGATAAAGACCAACTCCTTCTTGACTTAAGCCATTAAAGTCAGGGTTTTGAGCAGTACCGGCAAGCTTGCCTGACTCTATGTAGTCTAATGTGACTGGGTTAACGTGCTTCAGATCACTAACCGATAAGGGCCCCGCGCCGCCGTGATAAGTCGAAATACCTCGGGAGTTATGTTCACTTTTTCGAAAGTAAGGCATTACACAAGACCAGTCCCAGCCTTGCGCACCCTGTTTTGCCCAGTCGTTATAGTTTTCAGGGTGTCCACGAATGTAACACATTGCGTTTATTGAGCTTGAACCGCCTAGCGTTTTGCCGCGAGGCCAATACATTGCCCGATTATTCATATGGGGCACTGGCGCCGATTCGTAATTCCAATTAAGAAAGGGTAGCTGGCTCATTAATGCGATGCCAAAAGGAATATGAATGGCTGGGTGCGTGTCTTTTTTGCCAGCTTCAAGTAAGCAAACAGTTATATTTGGATCTTGTGAAAGTCGACTGGCTAGTACACATCCCGCTGAACCGGCTCCCACTATTATGTAATCGTAAGCAGACAAATTAAACATTCCTTTTGCATCAAGTAGTCGCACTATGTTACACAATATAATAAGTACTTAGGAAGTTAAATTTACGACCAGTCTAGTTCCATCATTAGTTTTTGTTCAGGGTCTTGATTGCCACACATCTCATCGTATGGTGTGTTTTGCTTAAGCCATACTTGTTCAAATTCTTGGTCCGATAGCTGTTCCTTTATATCCCGTATAGACTGAAAACTTCTACTATTGCGATACTTGTCTTTTAATTGTTTTTCTCCAGAATTTCTACCAATACTGGCGATAAACGTACCGCCTTCAATTGATTCAATATATAAATTCATGTTTCATTAGCCAATAATGGTGTGCGTGTATATTTAAACTCGTTTGCTAAGCGATTAGATCAGCTGATCCACCATTTGTTTCGGCAAATAATAAGGCCTGCACTTTGCAGCGCATCCTTTAGCTTTTTACGATCGTCCAAATTTAAGAACTCGCCCACTTCTTGCTTATGCTTATGGGTGCATAATGCTATGCGCGGAAGCTCCCAGTTATTTTCTGATTCTGAATAAAATACATTAAGCTGTGCTCTGGACATTTCAGCTAAGCTTTGTTTTTTGCGATAGCCGACCTCAACATTAACCACCGTAGGATCTATATAAATTGTCTGTTGGGTATGCGTGAATATCGATACTCGGTACATTAAGTAGGCAAACAGACCCACTTCAATCCCAGCAAAAGGAAGCACTATCCATGCGCCTACAAACGACCATGCTATTGCAATTGTCATTACAACAAAAACCATTACGGCAATGCCCCACTTTGTTTGCTCCCACGTTGCGGAGCGGTTAGGGGATAAAGTAATGATAGTGCAGCGGTTATTGTACGTAGTTACTACCATACTAAACAGCCGTGGATACGTTAAGAATACTTGGCATAATAACCACCTTGGGTATAATCACTAGGTTAATAGAAACAAAGTAATCTTTTTACGTCGGCTTTTAGTTTGCAGACCATTATCATACTTTTACTTATAAATCAGCTAAGAAGCGCGAACGCAGACATTGACACGGTGCCAATGTCTATTATGTTCACCGTAAAGTCTAACTTGCTTTTTTTTAGATGCAGGCTTTACCGTTTCTGGCGCCGGCGTTGATTTTTCTTCTTGGTCTGGGGTCTGCTTTTTAGTCGCGGCGGTTAACAGTCTCGCCAACTAAGTGCTGTAAGGTATCGCGCATAGCCCCGTGTTCTGGGCGCCGGGCGTCAGCGACGATCCATAAAAGGCGATAGTAAAGCCCGCCTAAGCAATATAGTATAAATGACAGCCATAAAAAAAGGCGCTGTTAAGCGCCTTTTAGGTGTCTAGGGAAACACATCAATCATGCAATAGAGCTTACTGATTTTCTATCACTGTGCTGCCAATATCAATTCTTCGAGGCTTCTGTGCTTCAGGAACCACGCGCTCTAAGTCTATATGAAGCATACCGTGCTGTAAGTCAGCGGCTAACACTTTTACGTTGTCACCTAATTGGAACTTGCGTTCGAAATTACGTTCGGAAATGCCTTTGTGTAGATACTTTCGCTGCTGCGTTTCTTCGCTGCAGAGTTCTTTGCTCGCGTTTTCAGTTTCTGACTCTTTGTTGCCTGTTACTTTTAAGGTGTTTTCTTGCACTTCAATGATCACGTCATCTTTTGCAAAGCCTGCAACAGCCATGGTAATACGGTACTTATCTTCGCCCAACAATTCTATATTGTATGGCGGATAGCTAGTTTGTTTTTCTTGGCGATTGGCGGTGTCAATCATAGACGCTAAGTGATCAGAGCCAATAAATGAACGGTATAATGGTGATAAATCGATGGTTCTCATGGTCATATCCTTCCTATTAAGCAATATGTAAGGTTGTTATTTACCTTATCCCGACTATTCGGCGATAAGCAGTTGATAAGCTAAAGGTTAATACCCTATTGGCTTTATCAGTGAACCCTTTCGGCGTCCACAATACATATATAGGATTGACTTATGATTTTTCAATTACTATTGACACATTATTTCTTATTATTTTATAAGCTTATGATTTTAAAACTATTTATTATGACGTTCTTTTAATACTTTTATCGCGTCTGACAAACATAGGTCGCTAGCCTGCAGCAATACTATTAAGTGATAAATTAAATCTGCCGACTCGTTTTTAAGCTCTTCTAGGTCGCGAACCGTTGCCGCTAGCGCGGTTTCCACGCCTTCTTCGCCTACTTTTTGAGCAATGCGTTTAATGCCGCTGGCGTATAAAGATGCTGTGTAGCTAGAATCAGCAGGCGCATTTTTGCGCGATGCTATGACCGACTCTAACTGTGCTAAAAAACCTACATCACAAATGTTTGATTCATTCCAACATGAAGTTGTGCCTTTGTGACAGGTGGGACCATTCGCGTTTGCTAGCACCAGTAAACTGTCACTGTCACAGTCGGCGCTAATATCCACTAGCTCTAAGGTGTTGTTAGAGGTTTCACCTTTGGTCCATAAGCGCTGTTTGCTACGGCTAAAAAAAGTGACTAAACCCTTGCTTATAGTCGCATTAACCGCGTCTTTATTCATATACCCTAGCATAAGAACTTGTCCACTGGTGGCATCTTGAACGACACATGGTAGCAAACCTTTCATTTTGTCCCAGGCAAGCTCTTGTAAATTTTCTGATGTCACTTTCATGTGTGTTCCTATGTGTTTTTAACGCGAACATGGTGTTGTGGTGTTGTGGTGTTGACTGAATCTTCTTTTACTGTCTAATTTCAATACCCTGAGCGGCTAAATACGCCTTGAGTTCATCCATGGCAATAATGTTCTTATGAAATACCGAGGCAGCCAGTGCTCCGTCTACACCCGCTTGCTTAAATACCTCAGTAAAATGCGTCATGGTGCCGGCGCCGCCTGAGGCAATTAAGGGGACTTTGCATTTTTCACGTACTTTTGCTAACTGTTCAATATCGTAGCCGTTGCGCACACCGTCTTGGTTCATGCAGTTAAGCACTATTTCACCGGCGCCTGCGCTTTGTACTTCTTGTATCCAGTCGAGTGTTTGCCATTTTGTTTTTTGAGTGCGTGTTTCATCACCCGTGAACTGGTAAACCTCGTAGGCTTGGGTGTCGGGGTTAAAAAAACTATCGATGCCCACTACTACACACTGTTGCCCGAAGGTGTTGTATAAATCGGTTATTAACTGCACATTGCTAAGGGCAGGGCTGTTGACCGAAATCTTGTCTGCGCCCATAGCCAAAATATGACCGGCATCTTCAACGGTTTTTATGCCGCCGGCTACGCAAAATGGAATATCAATAACCTGTGCTATTTGGCTAACCCAGCTTTTGTCTACTACGCGTTCGTCGCTTGACGCAGTAATATCATAAAACACCAGTTCGTCAGCGCCAATCTGCGCATATCGCTGCGCAAGCGGCACTATGTCGCCAATAATTTCATGATTTCTGAATTTCACGCCTTTTACCACCACGCCATCGCGCACGTCTAAGCAAGGAATTATACGTTTTGCCAGCATGCGATTGCCTCCTCTAAGGTGAATTTACCTTCTAGCAAGGCTCTGCCGAGTATTACCCCTTGAACATGAGTGGGCTTAAGTGCGGTTATGTCGCTTAAACTGCCGATACCGCCCGATGCCTGCCATACAATATCTGGATATTGCGCTACAAGCTCTTTATACAAACCGTTATTGGCACCTTTTAAAGTGCCGTCTTTGCTTATGTCGGTGCATAATACGTGGATTAATCCTACTGATGAATAATGCGCGATGAGTGAATCGATACTCACCCCTGAGTTTTGCTGCCAGCCATGGGTAGCCACAAATTTATTGTTGTTTTTATCTATATTTACGTCAAGGGCAAGGACGATTTTTTCAGCCCCAAATTCTTCAAACCAGCCGGCCACTAAAGCTTGTTCGCTAACCGCTAAGGAGCCTATAACCACTCGGTCTACACCCGCCGCTAGGAGATCAATCACGTCTTGTTTACTGCGCACGCCGCCGCCTGCTTGAAACGCCATGAGGCCGGTTGCCACCATCGATTTAATCAACGGAATTTGGCGTAAACTAGGATCCTTAGCGCCGGTCAAATCCACTATATGCAGTATTTTAGCCCCTTGACTCGCGTAATCTTTCACCACTTCAACAGGGTCTAATTGATACTCAGTGGTTTGTGCGTAGTCGCCTTGGTATAAGCGCACCACTTTGCCTTGAATAAGATCGATAGCGGGTATAATCATGAAGCTTAAATCCTTGAAAAGTTTTTAAGTAACTGCGCGCCTGCGTCACTTGAGCGTTCGGGGTGAAACTGTACGCCAAAAAAATTATCTTTATAAATTGCCGCTGAAAAATCGCTGTCATAATGACAGGTTGCTAAGGTATGTTCGTATTTTGCGAGACTATAGCCGTGCACAAAATAAAAGTGTGCGCCCTCATCAATATCATCAAATAAAGGGTTATCGCTAAGGCTGTAAACTCTATTCCAACCCATGTGGGGCAATGTTAAATCACCTGCTTTCATTTTCTCAACATGGCCAGGTAACAGGCCTAAACAAGGCGTGTCTCGATGGTTGCCTAAATGATTTTCTTGTGAGCTTTGCACCATTAGCTGCATGCCTAAACAGACGCCTAACACAGGCTGTTGTAATGACTGGATACAAGCCGTAAGCTGCTTTCGCTCAATACTTGCCATTGCCGCTGGAGCGCTTCCTACACCGGGTAATATAACGCGCTGAGCTTGGTTTATTTCATTAACGTCGTCCGACACAAAGGCCTGAATACCTAAACGTTCTACCGCAAATTTGACCGACGCAATGTTAGCGCAGCCAGTATTAATAATAACTAGTGACGCCAGCGCCATTTACAGCGCACCTTTTGTACTTGGCATTACATCGCCTTGTTTGCTAATCGCTTGGCGAAGTGCACGGCCAAATACTTTAAACAAGCTTTCAACCTGATGATGTGCGTTACCCTCGGTGGTAGACAAGTGCAAAGACAAGCCCATGGACTGTGCAATAGAATAAAAGAAGTGAGGGACCATTTCAGTTGCCATTTCACCTACGCTATCGCGACTAAACTGCGCGTCAAACTGCAGGTGGGGGCGGTTTGAAATATCCATTAAACACTCCGCTCTACACTCATCCATAGGCAGCGCAAAACCAAAGCGGGCGATGCCACGCTTGTCGCCCAAGGCTTTTTTAAGCGCCTCGCCAAGCGCTAGTGCGGTATCTTCAACGCTGTGATGGTCGTCTATGTGCAGGTCACCGTCTACGTGTACCTGAAGATAAAAACCTGCATGGGTGGCCACTTGGTCAAGCATATGATCGAAAAAACCCATGCCGGTATGAATGTCAGACTTTTCTTGACTGTCGAGGTTAACCGCGACTTTTATCTTGGTTTCGGATGTGTTGCGCTCTACCACCGCGGTTCTGGCTTTGACGGTGATTTGTTTAACAATGCTATCCCAGTTGTTGACGGTGGAGTCGTACTTAATACCTACAATGCCCATGTTATTGGCTAATGCTATGTCAGTATCGCGATCGCCAATGACAAAAGAGCGGGTAAAGTCTACTTTGCCTTGCTGTAAATAGTCTTTTACCAAGCCCAGTTTAGGCTTGCGGCAGCTGCAGTCGTGACTATCAAAGTGTGGGCAAATGAGTACATCGTCAAATACCACGCCTTGGCTGCTAAATATTTGCATCATAACCTGATGCGGTGCATCGAAGGTTTCTTGTGGAAAGCTTTTAGTGCCTAAACCGTCTTGGTTTGACACCATTACTAGTCTAAAGCCTGCTTTTTGCAGTGCTAACAAACTAGGAATAACGTTGTTTTCAAATACCAATTTTTCTAGGCTGTCTAGCTGCTTATCAACAGGCGGCTCTTCCACTAGCGTACCGTCTCGGTCTATAAATAATATGGCTTGTTGACTCATCGTGCTACCTCTTGATTGGTCGTATGGCTGCCTTTTTGTTGTGAAAAAAAGGTCTCAATTAATGTCATTAGCTGGGCGTTTTGCTGTTTTGTACCAATGCTAATGCGTAAGCAGTTATCGAGCATGACTTGCTTTGACTGATCGCGAATAAGTACATTCTTTTCTACCAAGTAGTGCATAAGTGCTTTGCTGTGAGCGCTGTTAAATAATATAAAATTACCGCACTGATCGCCCATAAGGGTAATGCCTGCTACTTGCCTGAGCTGCTCGCTTAACAATGTGCGCTGAGCGCTTAAGCACTTTACGTTTGCCCGCATAAGCTCTATGCCAACTGTGCTTAATGCTTGCATCGCAATTTGGGCAACAGGATCGGGCACAGGGTAGGGGGCAATTACCTTTAATAATATGCTTTTTATGTGCACCGAACTTAGCACGAACCCACAGCGAATTCCGGCTAATGCAAAGCCTTTGGAAAGTGTGCGAAGAATCACTAAGTGCGGATATTTAGCCAACAGCGCAGTTTTTGCACAGCCTGCGCTAAATTCTATGTAGGCTTCATCAAGTACCACTATGGCATTATTACTGTAGGCGGTGAGTATGCACTCAAGATCTTCTTGCGCCATAATGGTGCCGGTAGGATTATTGGGTGAACATAAAAAAATTAATTTAACCTTGCCTACAAAGCTATTTATCGCGCTCACGTTTACACTGAAATCTTGGTTTAATAGCACCTTTTCTACGCCAACGTTAAACGTATTGGCACTTATGGCATACATGCCATAAGTAGGCGGGCAAATAAGCACGCTATCACGTCCGGGTTGGCAAAAAGCTCTAATTAATAGCTCAATACCTTCATCTGCACCTCGCGTAGTGACTATTTGCTCAGGCATAAGGCTTGTGTATTGTGCGTATTGGGCTAGCAGCTTAGGTGGCTGACAGTCTGGATAACGGTTTAGCAAGCTGCTTTGCAGGGTATATTCGTTCGCCTGTGGTGATTCATTAGCGTTAAGCCATACGCGCTGATTGCCCTCACTTGCGCCAAATAAGCGCCGAGCAGACTCATAAGGCGTAAGATCTCGCACATGCTGTGTGGTTAACTGTTCAAGCCAATCAGTCACTGACATTTCCCTTCGATATATTTAAGCGTAAGGCGACCGCATTTGCATGGGCATCTAGTCCTTCAGCGTTGGCTAAGTCGATAATTGCTTTGCCAATAATATTCAGACCGCTTCGGCTGATGGTTTGCACCGTAAATCGGCGCATAAAATCAAGCAGGCCTAAAGACGAGTAATTGCGCGCATAGCCATAGGTAGGCAACACGTGATTTGTGCCACTGGCATAGTCGCCTGCCGATTCTGGGGAAAACTCACCCACAAAGATTGAACCTGCATGCTTTACTTTCACTGCCACTTCGCTGGCATTCTGGGTTTGAATAATTAAATGCTCGGCGGCGTATTGATTAGTCACTTCAATAGACTGAGCCAGTGAATCAGTCACAATGAAGCGGCTATTGGCAATAGATTTTTCAGCAATGCTGTGGCGGCTCAGTTTGGGCAATTGCAGCAATACTTGCTGCTGCACTTGCTTGATAAAGTCAGCGTCATCGGCAATCACGACTGCTTGTGAGTCGGGTCCGTGCTCAGCCTGTGACAGCAAATCTGAGGCCACAAAACTTGGGTTTGCATACTTGTCGGCTAACACTAACACTTCTGATGGGCCTGCTGGCATGTCGATAGCGGCGCCTGCTATGTCTTTACTGACCTGCTGCTTAGCCTCTGTAACAAAGCTGTTGCCAGGGCCAAATATTTTATCGGCTTTAGGAATAGTGCTTGTTCCGTAGGCCATTGCGCCAATGGCTTGAGCGCCGCCGCACAAGTAAATATGTTCAATACCGCATTTGTGCGCTGCATATAATATCTCTGGCGCTATTTTACCCTGAGGCGAAGGCGGCGTGCATAATATGGGTAACTCACAGCCAGCAACTTGTGCGCTAACGCCTAACATTAGCACCGTTGACGGTAAGGGAGCACTGCCACCAGGTATATATAAACCCACTGTTTCTAACGCAACATGTCTTTGCTCACAAAGAACGCCAGGTTGGGTTTCAATGCTTATGTCGCGTGGTATTTGTGCTTCATGAAAGGTTTTTATGTTCTGGTAGGCCAAGTCAATGGCGCTTATTACATCAATGCTTAAGGCAGCTTTAGCCTGCGCTATTAGGGCTACAGGTAAGCGTAAGCCATCTTTTAATTCAGCTCGGTCAAACTCGCGGGTGTAGTCAAGCACCGCTTGATCGCCCGTGGTTTGTACACGCAGTAAAATTTTACTCACTGTGTCTTTTAGTAGAGCCGAGTTGGCTAAAGCGGGCCTAGCAAGTACTGCTGTTTGCATCGGCTTACTTAAGTCATTCCATATAATTGCTTGAGGCATTGTCATCGCATTAACCCATCATTTTCTCAATTGGCAGCACCAGAATGGAGCTACAACCTAAGGCTTTTAGTTTTTCCATAGTTTCCCAAAACAGCGTTTCAGAACTCACCACGTGAATGGCGACCCTATCGTTGATACCTGCAAGGGGCAGTACAGTAGGATCTTCAGCGCCTGGCAGCAATGATTTGACTTGTTCTAGGTAATTTTTAGGCGCATGTAGCATTATATATTTGCTTTCTTTTGCTTGCAGTACGCCGTCTATGCGCGGCAGTAGGCGCGTTATTAATGCTTGCTTGTCGGGAGAAAGGTCTTCCGATTTTTGAATTAAGACCGCCTTGGAAACAAACACTTCATCTTCTTCTCTTAAGCCGTTTGCCTCAAGAGTTGCACCGGTAGAGACTAAATCACATATGGCATCGGCCACGCCTGCACGGGGCGCAACTTCAACGGAGCCTGTGAGCATGACGGCTTTAGCGCTAATCCCTTTTTCAGCAAAAAAGCGCTCTAATAAATAAGGATAAGTAGTGGCAACTTTTTTACCGTTTAATGAGGCAACTGAATCATACTTAAATTCAGTAGGCACTGCTATGGATAGTCTACATCCGCCGAAATCTAAACGCCTTAGGGTTTTAAATTCATGGGCTTTTTTGGAGGCTCGGCGTTCAAGCATTTTTTCTTCTAATTCATTTTCGCCAATAAAGCCTAAGTCGACCACGCCATCCATAATTAAGCCGGGGATATCGTCATCGCGCACGCGCAGCAAATCGATTGGCTGATTGGTAGAGTGTGCTATTAATAAGCGGTCGCGAATTTGGAGCTTGATGCCAATGGCTTTCAAAAGTGCAATGCTTTCGCTACTCAAGCGGCCCGACTTCTGAATCGCTATACGTAGTCTATTGCTTTGGCTCATGTTGTTTCCTTTTTGATCTTATATTTAAGTATTACTAAATTGCTTTACGACTGTAGCCTTCGCAAACAGTGTAGCCTTCGCAAACAGTACAGCCTTAACAGTAAAAAGCCCCCGGAAGTTTTCTTCCGAGGGCTTTACAATACGTTTATCGCCGGTGGAAGGAAACCATAGCCTTCCAGGCACATACCTGAAAGCTTAGGTGCTTACGTGATGATGATGCGATAAGTTTATAATGCGGGTCATATTTGTGCTCTGGTTGTCTTAATTTGGAATATAGTACACTTTGCTGAGGCAAATTATGCGCAGCAACAATTTCAGGCTTTTAATGTTATCCAAACATACTCCATTAATCAACACCCAATCACCTAATACTGGGTAACTAAACGCTGTTTCTTAGTCAATTTATGAATAGCATAGTCCATTGCGCCGAAAATCAAGGTAAATAGCCAAATCCAATGAGCGTAATGAGGTCTTAATTACGATGAATTTGTGTACAATAAATATTTTTTTAAAGCTCTATCTTATTCATAAAAGACGCGTAAACTCCGCTCAATTAGGCCCTTTATATATGAACGAACGTGGCTACTGGTTTTCACGAGAAAAAAGAAAAAAGCTTACTCAGGCTGTCTTTATTTATGGCAACAGTATTTGTATTTGTTGCCTTTGGCTTTGCTCTAATTACACAGTCGGGCGCCATTTTATTTGACGGTGTTTACTCCCTGATTCCATTCTTTATGGCCTTGTTAACACTAAAAGTAGCCAACCTTGTGCAATTGCCAGACGATGACAGATTTCACTTCGGCTATACAGCGATAGAACCCACTCTCAATTTATTCAAATCGCTCATTATTATTGCTACCTGTTTGTATGCAGTAATTGACGCTGTTAATAGCCTGTTTACAGGCGGTAATGGGGCTAAGTATGGTTTCGCCATGGCATATGGCCTGTTTGCCACTGTTGGGTGCTTTGGTGTAGCCGCCTTTATGAAGTTTCACAGTAAAAGCCTGCGATCTGACTTAGTTAAAGTTGATGCGCACACTTGGCTAGTAGACGGTATATTGAGCGCCTCGATTTTGCTTGGTTTCGCCATTGCTTATTTTCTGGAGAAGTCGGTCTACGTAATTTACGCGCCTTACGTTGATCCTATTTTACTGATAGTGCTGGGACTATGCATACTGCCCATTCCTGGCAAAATAATGCTAGACAGTTTAAAAGAAGTCATAAACAAAGCGCCGCCCGAGGCAGTGTCTTTAGTGATTGAGAAAAAACTTAAGCAGTCGCTTTCAGCAGTGCCATTTGAGCATGTAGAAGTGCGTATTAGTAAAAGTGGCAGAGATATATATTTGCTGGTGCACATTATTGTGGATGAATCGTTTGGGTTGACGACGATTACCGAGCTAGATGATATTCGAAAGCGATCTGAAGCAATAATGAGGCAGTGGAATCCATCAATCCTGATGGATATATTATTTATTTGCGATCCTGATTTAGCGGATTGACCGTGAACATTCCGGTTGGCTATAAAGGTCAGTATGGGCAATTAGCTTCTGCGAAAATACTTCGATGCTGATAAATTATTGGCGATTAAAATAACTGGGTACGTTTATTCGGCTCACTAAGGTTCTAAATACCTTAAGGATATTTACTCTCCAATAGAAGGTATAGAATATGATAGTGTGTTAGCTTGTCAAGGCGATATTCTAATATAGAGGAAATGGATATGAGTGAAGCGATTCGAGCATCTGATACGCCATATGGCGTTGAAGTTGAGGCGGGCAAAAACTATTTTTGGTGCTCTTGCGGGAAAAGTGTAAAACAACCCATGTGCGATGGTTCTCATGGCGGAACTGACTTTAGGCCTGTAAAATTTTTAGCTACAGAGTCTAAAAAGGTATTTTTTTGCGGATGTAAAGCCACAGCGTCACAACCTATGTGCGATGGTAGTCATAAGTAAATATAAGCTGCGAATGGCGCAGCGCCAATTGCCATATAATACTCCTTTGTGAATACGCTCCGAGTCGATCACGTCGTTAGGTAGCTTCGCATCGAGCATCTATTCTAGTATGCCTTTTGGGTCAATATTGACTATATGCAAAAATAGCAGGCTAAATTACCGATTCAAAAGCCAAGCCTTTCTTCTAGTATTAACTCTATACCAGCCGAAAGGCCTACTTAGGTGTAAATTGGTTAATTGTCGCTGCACAAAAAATTAATCAATTATAAAGCCGCTTCACCTCACATAGGCAATGCGGCTTTATAATCTTTCTTTATTTATTCTGGGGTTTGTCATTATTGCGCACGAAGCGCCTTCGCTGCAGCGACTAAGTTAGTCAACGCAGGCCTTACTTCTGCCCAGTCTCGCGTTTTTAAACCACAGTCAGGATTTATCCATAGGCGCTGGGCTGGGATTTTACTTGCCGCTTGTGTAATTAAATTAGTGATGGATTCAACTTCAGGCACGTTTGGGCTATGAATATCGTATACACCAGGGCCAATATCGTTTTGGTAGTTAAATGCATTAAAGGCATCTAGTAATTTCATATTGGAGCGCGATGTTTCAATCGTTATAACATCGGCGTCCATGCGCTGAATATCCGGTAAAATGTCGTTAAACTGTGAATAGCACATGTGTGTATGAATTTGCGTATCGCGCCTAACCCCACTAGAACACAGTTTAAAAGCGTCAACCGCCCACCGTAAATATTCAGGCCATTGAGACTGCTTGAGCGGTAAGCCTTCGCGCAGAGCCGCCTCGTCAATTTGAATAATGCCGGTGCCAGCTGCTTCTAGCGCTTGTACTTCGCCTCTTACTGCCAAAGCAATCTGCTGAGTTGTGAGAGACCTAGGCTGATCATCTCGTACAAAAGACCAATTCAAAATGGTTACCGGACCGGTAAGCATGCCTTTGACTGGCTTTTGCGTTAGTGATTGAGCATATTGCGTCCAAGCAACGGTAATGTCATTGCTACGACTTACATCGCCATAAATAATAGGCGGCTTAACGCAGCGCGAACCATAGCTTTGCACCCAACCGTACGCAGTGGTAAGCATGCCATTGAGGTGCCCCGCAAAGTACTCAACCATATCGTTGCGCTCAGCCTCGCCATGCACTAGTACGTCAAGACCCACTTGCTCTTGTTGTTCAATGCAGTAAGCAATATTTTCTTTAAGAGCATCTTCGTACTGCTGCTGCGTAATTTCTTTGCGAATAAACGCTTGGCGAGTTTTACGTATTTGTGACGTTTGCGGGAACGATCCTATCGTCGTGGTTGGGTACAATGGCAGTTTCAAGCTTTTTTGCTGCTGAGCAATACGGGTGGCATAGTCGTCACTGCGGTGTAGCCATTCGTTTTTAATATTCGTTAGCGCACGTTGCACAAGCTTGTTTGTTGACAAGCTAGACTGCTTACGTTGGTCAATAGCGCGCTTGTTTTGAGCTAGTGCTGCTTGTACGGAGTCTTGATCCGTTTGTGAACTGGTATGTAAGGCTTTACTTAAAATCTCAAGCTCAATTAGCTTTTGCTCTGCAAAGGCAAGCCAAGGCAGAATTTCAGGATGAATATTTTGCTCAGCATTTAAATCAACCGGGCAGTGCAGCAGTGAACACGACGGTGCCAGCCAAAGTTTGTCTTGTTTAAGCTGGGCAATAGGGTTTAGTAGCGTTAAGGCTTCAGTAAAGTCGGTTCTCCAAATGTTGCGTCCGTCAATAATACCGACTGATAGCACTTGAGAGTCATTTAGTGCCTTGGCTAATATTGCTACTTCATGCTTGGCGCGAGTCGCATCAATATGAACGCCATCAACAGGCAGTTTTGTTACTACTTTGAGATTATCGGCTAGGCTACCAAAGTAGCTTGCGAGTAATATTTTTACACCGCTGTTTTGCAGCGTATCGTAGGCATGTTGATAGGCACTCAGCCAGTCTGCATTGAGTTCAGTTACCAAGGCTGGCTCGTCTAACTGCACCCACTTTACACCGTTTTCAGCTAAGGTGTGAAGCAAGTTCTTATATGCCACCAGCAGGCTGTCAAGTAGATCTAGCTTGTTTGTATCATCTAATGACTTGCCCAAATAAAGGTAAGTTAAGGGACCAATAACAACCGGTTTTACATCTAGACCGCGTGCTTGTAATTGCTTAACCTCGGATAATAAAGTGTCGGCATACAGTTTAAACGTGGTCGTTTTAGAGAATTCTGGCACAATGTAGTGGTAGTTAGTGTCAAACCACTTCGTCATTTCACCTGCATGTGTTGGGCAACAATCGCGCTTGCTGGAGCGACCGCGCGCAATTCTAAAATAGCTGTCTAGGTATGATTCATTGTTATTTTCTCGCTTAGCACGTGCGGGTGCATTGCCAAATAAAAAGCTGGTGTCTAGTACATGATCATACAGCGAGAAGTCACCGGCTTGGGCAAAATCAAGATGCGTGAATGTTTGGTAGTGCTGCTCACGAAGTGTTTGAACCTGTTCATTCAGAGTCTGTTCAGCAATGTCATTGTTCCAGTATGCTTCTAAGCTGTGCTTTAGGTCTCGGTTTTTGCCAATGCGAGGATACCCAAGGTTGTGTGTTTTAGCCATCTATACGTCCATTTGGTTAGTGTAGGGCTATACTATAGTGACTAATTACGTAATAATAATGGTATATTTTCATTAAAGCATGAATATTATTCATGTATGTAAGGCCTACAATGTTAGACAGACAGCACCTACATATTTTAAGCGCGGTTGCCTCTACCGGCACTGTGACCGAAGCCGCAAATAAGCTGCATGTCACACAATCTGCTTTGAGCCATGCAATCAAAAAGCTTGAACAAGCATATGGCGTAAAGGTATGGCATAAAGAGGGAAGGCGGGTGCGCATGACCAACGCGGGTCAGTTGCTACTCAAGTTTGGCAACCGAGTCATTCCACAGTTTGAGCATGCCGAGCTGCAGCTTCAACAAATTGCCAAAGGAGAACGCGGTACGCTACGCATTGGTATGGAGTGTCATCCATGTTATCAATGGTTGCTAACCGTGGTGAAGCCCTTTATTAGGGAATTCCCCGATATTGATGTTGATGTAAAACAGCAGTTTCAGTTCGGTGCGCTAGGGGCGCTGTTAGAGTATGAAATTGACATGCTTATAACGCCCGATCCTCTTTTGCATAAGCATATCAATTATCAAGCAGTGTTTGACTATGAACATGTGCTTGTAGTGCCTGCTGATTCTGCTCTTGCTTCGTTGGGGTTTATAAGGCCGACCGATTTGGCAGATGAAACCCTTATAACGTATCCAGTGGAGGCGAGTCGACTCGACATATTTACGCGTTTTTTAACGCCGGCGGGCGTAAGTCCAAAACGACATAAAATTATTGAGACAACCGAAATTATGCTGCAAATGGTTGAAGCCAGTCGCGGCGTTGCTGCGCTGCCTCGGTGGCTGGTTGAGTCATTTCAAGATAAACTTGATATAAAATGGGTATCTCTAGGCAGTGCCAAAATTATGAAATCGATTTATTTAGGCACGCGCAATAAAGAACAAGCCCCTGACTATATGGGGCATTTCAAAGCCTTAGCAAAACGCGCGAGGGTAGTTTAGCTATTTAATACAGGTGAGAACAAAGCAAGCTAATTTGCTGTTAAAGCGCGTTTATTGCAAAAAAAGTAATGTGAGCGGATGTATCACAAGTAGATTAAATTGAGCAGGCTCAGCACAATTACGCCAAACGTAATGGAAATAGGCACGCCTATTTTAGCAAAGTCAGAAAACTTATAGTCAGACGCGCCAAATACAATAAGGTTAGTTTGATAGCCATAGGGTGATATAAAACTGGCGCTGGCAGCAAAGGCAACCGCTAGAGCAAAAGGCATAATGGGCAATTGCATAGCACTAACCAAACCGTATGCGAAGGGAAACATAAGCGCGGCAGCCGCGTTGTTGGTGACAAACTCTGTCAGCAATACCGTCATCAGGTAAACCGCAATAAGAGCATAGAATGGATTCATGTCCCCTATTAGTGGCGTTAAGTGATTAGTGGCGAATAGAATTAGCCCAGAGTTTTCAAGCGCTGTGGCCAAACTTAGGGCCCCCACAATGACCAGTATAAGGTTAATGGGCAAATTACGCTTATACTCTTGAACCGCCGACACTTTAACAATCACCAAGCTTGCCGCATAAAAAAGCAGGCCGGTGGCAAGGGGTATAACAGAGCTCGCCGCTAGTGCGATAACGCCTAAAAAGCCCAGTAAGGTGAAGTTTTCCTGCCATCTTGTTAACTTGCGCGTAATTTTTTGTTCAGACACCACAAAGAAGTTTTTGGATATGTTGTCTCTGCTGTGAAAATCACTGCCGGTGGCAAGTAATAAAAAATCCCCTGCTTGAATTTTTAAATCGCCCAATTTTCCTGAAATAGCTTCGCCGTCGCGTCGAATAGCCACTACGCCAGCGTCAAAAAGTGCTCTAAAGCCAACCTGCTTAAGGGTTTTATTGCGTATGGTAGAGCGGTTTGACACAACCACTTCGGTTAAGCTATCGTTTAACAAACCATTTGCTTCGGCAAACATAGTAAGGCCTTTAATGTGGCCAATGCTGTCTATTTTAGCGATGTTGCCTGTGAATATAAGTTTATCGTTTTCCTCAATTATCATATCCGGTGTAACTGGTGTGATCACTTTTTTGCGCCTGACTATTTCAATTAAAAATAACTCAGGTAAGTTACGTAAGTGATTATCTTCAACAGTATTACCAATGAGTTCTGAACTGGCTTCTACGTCGGCTTCAAGCAGGTAGCTTTGATACTGACTCTTATTCGCATTGAAAGTGGGTAATAAACCAGACAGCATAAACAATAAAATACCGCAGGCGATCCCCGCGCTAAGGCCAAACAGGGTGAAGTCGAAAAAGGCAAAGCCTGCATGACCGTTTTCAATTAAGAAACTGTCGACTATTAAGTTGGTAGAGGTACCAATAAGCGTCACGGTGCCGCCTAAGATAGCGGCGTACGACAAAGGAATTAATAATTTTGAGGGTGGATGTAAGGTATTGTGCTTTATTGGGCCAATTAGGCTTGCCACTACGGCGGTATTATTCAAAAGGGCAGAGGCGCTAAACGTGAGCGCAAACATGCGCCAGAAACTTTTTGCATAGCTGCCCTTAATAATTTTACGACCTAGCCGCACCACCAGCGTTGTTTTGTCAATGGAGTGACTCACCAGCAGCAGCAATACAAGGGCGACCAGTCCCATGTTGATAACGTTTTGTAAAATATGAGAAAAATCTAGCTGTTGCAGCAGCACTAAAACTAAGGTGCACGCGGCAAAGATACTTGAAGGTTTTTTGTTTGTGAATATTAAGGCCACAATAGTGGCAAAAAACACAAGCAGTACCATTATTTGGTCAATATTCATATATTCACAAAAGTTACACTAGGCTGTAAGAACAATTAATTAACAGCTAGACTGTCTAGGGATTAATTAATTGCGTAAAGTAGAGCTACTAAAGCTTAGCAAATACCTATCGTTATAGCTAAAGATCAGCTAGATGACTGCCAAGCAATACACAAGCTACCGCCACATTAAGTGTTGCTTATGTCGCTAGTGCCCCAGTGCGGGAAATGCTTCCTTACAAGGGCGTTCATTTCCAGCTCAAACTCTGAGTACTGCGTTGAGCCTTTACTCTCTTTATTAGCGCTAATGATCATACCGGCACCCACTGTGCCATTTGTCATGCGGTCAATAATGATAAAAGCACCCGTGGCGCGATTTTTAGCATAAGGATCGCAGGCAATATTTTGCGTTAATCTAATATTAACCACCCCAATTTCATTGAGATTTAAATGCAAAGCTTCACTTTCATTAAGCGTATTCACATCAATTTTATGGTGTAGGTTAGACACTGTGCCGGTAACGGTCTTCGTGGCAAATTTAAAACTAAATTGTTTATTGGGAATGAGCTCTTCTTCTGCCATCCAGACCAAGTAAGTGCTAAAACTACTGGCTATTAGGGGCTTATTGTCGTTTTTAACAATCATGTCGCCGCGTGAAATATCAATTTCATCTTTCAGCGTTAGCGTAATCGCCTGCTGCGCGTTTGCATGCTCAATATCACCGTTGAAGGTATAAATAGATTTTACGATAGAGGTTTTACCTGATGGCAACACAGTAACTGCATCGCCTTTGGCTATTTGGCCTGAAACGATGGTACCGGCAAAACCTCTGAAATTCAGATTCGGTCTGTTAACGTACTGTACTGGAAATCTAAAATCGTCTTTACTCTGATCGGTAATTACGATTGTTTCAAGAGTATCCATCAGGGTGGGGCCGCTATACCAAGGCGTATGCTCACTTCTGTTGACGACGTTGTCGCCTTCAAGTGCCGACATAGGAATAAAGCGAATATCGGGGATGTTAAGCTGCTTTGAAAATGAAATAAATTCTTGTTTAATATCGTTAAACACACTTTCACTAAATTCCATTAAATCCATTTTATTGACCGCTACAATAGCGTGCTTAATGCCCAACAGTGAGGCTAAAAATGAATGACGTTTCGTTTGTGTTTTAATGCCTGCGCGTGCATCAACCATCAAAATGGCAAGGTCGCAATTAGACGCGCCTGTGACCATGTTGCGGGTATATTGCTCGTGCCCGGGTGTATCGGCAATAATAAACTTGCGCTTGTCGGTACTGAAGTAGCGATATGCCACGTCTATAGTGATGCCTTGCTCGCGCTCAGACTGCAGGCCATCCACTAATAGCGCAAGGTCGACCTTTTCGCCTGTGGTACCTACTTTCTTGCTGTCTTTAGTGATAGCCGCTAGCTGATCTTCGTAAATCATTTTGGAATCGTGCAGTAGGCGGCCTATCAGCGTACTTTTGCCGTCGTCTACGCTACCGCAGGTTAAAAAGCGCATTAAATCTTTGCGCTCGTGAACCGCTAAGTATTCATTTATGTCAGAGCGTAATAATTCATTTTCGTTAAACATCTTAGCAACTTACCATGAAAAAAGGGTTCAAAACTGATTCTTTTTGATTGTAGCGCAGCGGGTGTGCGTCTGCGTCAAAAGGATTATTAGTGTCTAGCACAGTGACTTTTGCGCCTGCGGCTAATGCGATGGCGTGCGCTGCCGCTGTGTCCCACTCACTTGTTAGGCCGACACGAGGATATAAATGCGCTTCACCGGCTGCAACTAGGCATAACTTTAATGAACTGCCCATAGCAATTAAGTCTTTTTCGCCGTCAAGAGCATCCATAACTTTATTAATTTCAGGGCTTTGATGCGAGCGACTGCCCACTACTCTCCATGCTTGACCCTGTGTATGTGGGCGTGCTTTAATCGCTATTTTTTGCCCCTCTTGTAGCACATAAGCGCCCCGCTTTTTTGCGCCCACGTAGGTCTTTTTAAGCACCGGTGCGTGCACAATACCGAAGGTCGGTTCACCGTATTCAATTAGGGCAATGTTGACTGTAAACTCACCGTTTTTCTTAATAAACTCTTTGGTACCGTCAAGCGGATCTACTAGCCAGTAGCGTGTCCATTTTTTGCGTTCTTGCCAAGGGATTTCGCTCGACTCTTCCGATAAAATGGGTAAATCAGCAAGTGCTCCTAGCGCGTCTACAATATGGTGATGAGCAGCTAAATCGGCCTCGGTTAATGGGCTTGAGTCAGATTTGTCGTATATGGCGATGTCTGATGAGTAAATGTCTAATATTTTGTCGCCTGCGTCTTGTGCAATCTGGGTAAGCGCTTGAATACTTTTTTCGTTTATCTGGAACTTGCTCACTTAACATATCCTTTTTCTTGCAGTGCTAGATATAAACGTTGTGTAGTTTGCTGGGCTGTTTCGTCCTTATAATGTAAATGTATTTCTGGCGACTGCGGGGCTTCGTAGGCAGAATCTATACCGGTAAAATGCTTAATTTCGCCGCTTCTCGCTTTTTGATAAAGGCCTTTGGGATCGCGCTTTTCACACACTTCAATTGGAGTGTCTACAAACACCTCTACAAACTCACCGTTTGCAAGTAATGATCTACAGTAGTTACGGTCTGCCTTAAACGGCGAGATAAACGCGGTTAGAGCAATTAAGCCCGCGTCGACAAATAGCTTACTGACTTCGCTGATACGTCTTATATTTTCAACGCGCGCCTTGTCGTTGAACCCTAAGTCGCCGCATAGGCCGTGGCGTACGTTGTCGCCATCAAGTAAATAGGTCGCATGATCAGCCTCATAAAGGCGTTTTTCTAAAAGATTTGCAATAGTAGATTTACCCGATCCAGACAAACCCGTTAGCCAAATTACGCTGGGTTTTTGCCCAAGTTTGGCACTTCTATGCTGCTTGTCTACCGTACTTTTGTGCCATACAATATTACTAGGTGCCATTAAAAGTAACCCTCCATTTTCTTCTTTTCCATAGAGCCAGAAGAATCGTTATCGATGACTCGCCCTTGGCGCTCTGATGTTTTGGTTAACAACATTTCTTGTATAACTTGGGGCAAAGTGTCAGCAACTGACTCAACCGCACCGGTAAGCGGGTAACAGCCAAGGGTTCTGAAACGAACCGACTTCATTTGCGGAGTCTCCCCTTCATGTAAGGGCATACGGTCATCGTCAACCATGATTAATACACCATCGCGATAGACCACCGGACGTGGTTTAGCAAGATACAAAGAAGGGATCTCTATGCCTTCTGCATAAATATACTGCCAGATGTCAAGTTCTGTCCAGTTAGACATGGGAAATACCCGGATGCTTTCGCCTTTATTAATTTGTGAATTATAGATGTTCCATAACTCTGGGCGCTGGTTTTTAGGATCCCAGCGGTGGTTTTCATCTCTAAACGAATATACGCGTTCTTTCGCACGAGACTTTTCTTCGTCGCGGCGAGCGCCGCCAAAAGCCGCATCAAATTTATAATGATTTAAAGCTTGTTTAAGCGCGCCTGTTTTCATAATGTCGGTATGTTTTGCGCTGCCAACTGAAAAGGGATTAACACCTTGCTCAACGCCTTCCTGATTGGTGTGCACCAGCATATTTAAATTGTGTTTAGCGGCAATTTTATCTCTAAACGTAATCATTTCTTTAAATTTCCAGGTCGTATCCACATGTAAAAGGGGGAAAGGAATAGTGCCAGGTGCAAATGCTTTTCGGGCAAGGTGCAATAACACCGATGAATCTTTACCCACTGAGTACAGCATTACTGGATTGTCAAATTCGGCGGCTACTTCTCTAAAAATATGAATGCTCTCAGCCTCGAGCTCTTTGAGGTGGGTCATGCGCGGCAATTTATCAGTCATAGTTAACTCTATTTGTATTGTCTAAGAGGCAAGCAATATGTTTAACCAACATGCCCCTAGCATTAGGGGCTACGTTAAAGGCGCATATACTAATTATTTATAAGCATATAATGTTAGCATAATTGGATAAGTTGGCTATTACAATTTGGTATTGTTGATAACCGTTTTATAATTTAATAGATACATTTGTTATCAGGATGCTAATAAGCAATAGTGAGAGCTCTGCAGGGCTTCAAGCTCGATAAATAAGGAGATCGAGACGCTTTTCGGCCCAAAATGCAGAATCTGCATAGGCGATAATGACATCGTCGTATTCAATTTTTATACGTGTGCAGGCTTTATTAAGCCTTTCCCATTCACCTTGTTCAATTACTTTGCAGACTAAAATAATGCCCGCAAGTCAAGCTTTGTCTTTTACTAAGGCTTCTTTGATTGTGTCGGTAAGTGGCATACTGCCTATAAGTACTTCTATGCTACTTTCTAACATTGCATCAATAAGTGACAGTAAGCTAACCAAGAAGGCAGAAGACTAGGGTAGGACTTTAGAATCGAAGCTTCAGTAAAGTTAATAAACGTATACTTTGCTGAGCTTATTTTATCTAGACCTAGATTGAACTGCAGGCCTTCAATCATTTTTGCTGTGCCTTTGTCTTGCTGCAAAGTAAGCCATATGTCTCAATATAGTGATGTTACGAATCTGTTTTATAACGATGCGTAAATTCATTAAATAAGGCAGATATTTCTGACGCTTCTGAATCTTTGCTCGGCCGGGTAATACTCATTATTACTATAACCGCAGCAGAAACGATAAACCCTGGAATTATTTCATAAATATACGAAGATAAAGCAGCGCCACTTTCATCAATGGGCACAAAAATCCAAATTAGTACGGTAATAGTGCCCGCTAACATACCTGCAATTGCGCTTTCCTTAGTCATTTTGTCCCATAATAAAGAAATGATGACCAGCGGGCCAAAGGCTGCGCCAAATCCTGCCCAAGCATTGCTGACAAGCGATAAAATTGTTTTATTTTCGCCTAACGCCATTCCTATAGCGGCAGCGGCAACCACAATTACGCAAATACGACCGACCATAACTTGTTTACTGTCTGAGGCTTCTTTGTTAATAAAACAGGTGTACACGTCGCGGGTTAACGAGCTTGAGGTAACTAAAAGTTGAGAAGAGATGGTGCTCATAATAGCGGCCAATATTGCGGCTAATAAAAACCCACTAATAAGAGGGTTGAAGAGTAGCTGTGATAACACAATGAAAATTGTTTCTGGATCGTCAAGCGGTATACCTTGAGAGGTCATATAGGCCAGCCCAAAAATGCCGGTCATTGCTGCGCCAATAAGCGCCACGATCATCCAAGTCATGCCAATTCTTCTGGCTGCCGGTATCTGCTTTACGCTGCTTATGGCCATGAAACGTACAATAATATGCGGTTGGCCAAAGTAACCTAAGCCCCAAGACAATAAAGAAATTATTGCCACAAACCCTAAGGTTTCGCCGGTAGATGCATCAATCATTAATGACAGTAGATCAGGATTAATAATCGCTACGCTGTCGAGGGTTTGATTAATACCGCCTAGCTCAAATACAACGACACTGGGGACCAGCACTAGCGCGACAAACATAATGCAGCCTTGCACAAAGTCGGTAATAGATACGGCGGTAAAGCCGCCAAAAAAAGTATAGGTTACCACCACGCCAGCGGTAATAAATACTCCTAATTCAAAGCTTAAGCCAAATGACGATTCAAATAATTTGCCGCCTGCTACCACCCCAGACGATGTATATAAAGTGAAAAAGAGAATGATGACGATGGAAGCGATTACGCGCAGCATTCTTGTCTTATCTAAGAAACGATTTTCAAAATAATCTGGCAGAGTAATAGAGTCGTTAGCGACTTCGGTAAACACACGCAGGCGAGGTGCCACCACTAAATAATTAATCCATGCACCCAGCGTTAAACCAAATGCAATCCAAAGCGAAGAGGCGCCTGTTACATACATGGCGCCGGGTACACCCATTAACATCCAACCACTCATGTCAGAAGCACCTGCTGACAGCGCGGTGACTGGCGCGCTTAGTTTACGCCCGCCTAACATATATCCAGAAGCACTGTCTTCGTTGGTTTTAAAGGCGTAAAGACCTATGCCCAGCATTATCAAGAAATAAATTGCCAATGATATATACGTGCCAAATTCCATTAAGACGCCCTTTTTTTATTATTTTACTTAGCATTATGCTACGCGTAGTCTAACAGGATGCACGGAAAAAAAAGCTTATGTATACCAGAGCTATTTAGGGTAAAGCACTGAGCGCGCCGTTTCCTCATTATCTAAGGTAGCAAGTTTCTTGAATTGTGTTAAACGCTCAATAAAATTACGGTTGTCAATTGGTTCGGGGTGAGTTGAAAAACTGTTTGCTAACAGTTGGTTGTAGGTCTCAAGTGCACCAGAGCGCGGGTGCATTGCTAAACTGGCGCTAATTGAATAAAACTGCGTGGGGTATAGGGCCTGCAGCCAGCTTTCAAGTGCATCTGAAATGCCATGTGTATGGCCTTGCTCTAAACTTTGTTTAAGGCGCGTAAAAGCCTCTTGCTCTGGCAAAACAGATGGCGCAATATTTGTTTGGGCTGTTTTGGGGCTATGTCGCTTAGTCTTTGCCATTAGCCAAAAAATGTACAAAGCAATGAGGGTAAACACGTTAGTCGCTATTAATAAATAGTGCAGCCAGTTCATTGTGCTTGACTGCGGTGGAAGCGTAGGTAGAGCAGGCGACATATTTGGTGAAGTGGTTTGCTGCTGGCCTTTGAGCGGCGCAGTTTGCGCGGTTGCTGCGCCATTGTTGGGCTTGGCAACAACCTCAATTGAGCTAGCGGGCAGTGTCGCAAATTCGGTTGTGCCAGTATTTACATTAAACCAAGGGATGCGAACTTCGGGCAATATGAAATTTCCCGCTTCTTCTGGAATAATGGCGCTGTTAAATGTACCTTGCGCTATTAATTTGTCATTACGTTCAACCGAAGCAAGGCTAGGCTGTTCAGGGTAAACTTTAAAACTTGGGTGATAAGGCAAGTCGATGCCGGGCAACTGCTCTTTAGTTAGCCCAAGTGCGGTCAGGGTAATAGTGCGCGTGACGGGCTCACCTACCACAAAGGGTTGCGTTTCGCCTTGCCACTGCTGCGTAATTTCTACCAGTTCGCTGGGCAACCATGTTTCGCTGTAGTTGTCTGGAATAGGCTGCACGTTTATGTTGATGTCGGATGCGCGCCGAGAGATGGTTTTTGTACGTCCAAAATTAGCAAAACTGCGGCGAGAATTGGTCGGAACTTCGGCCTCAAATATGGGCCCATCAATAACATAGTTACCGCTTGCTTGAGGAATAATAGCGTATTTTCTTTCGATTATGCGATAGCGCACCCCTTCAATAATTTCTTGATAGTCGGTATCTTCGCCAATCTGTTCTATAATAGCGCCAGCTAAATTAGGCTGGGTAAGCTGGCCTCGCTGAATATCACGAACAAGGTGTATTTTGACCGTATATAAAATTTGCTGTTGTAAATATACTGACTGCGTGTCGATGCTAGAGGTCACGAAGAACTCTCTTGGCTGGCTGCTGCTAGCGCTGTCAACTGGCAGCACGTTTACTGTAAATTCGATGCTAGATTCATTGTCGACGGTAAAGCGTGGCACAGTGAAAGAACCAATTTGCTTGGGGTATAAATTGATTGTCCAAGTCACCGTGCGCGACATTGAGCCGTTGATTATTTGTGTAGACTGGCTAAACGAGGGCTGACTTACGTTAAAGTCTACTTGTAAGGGCCTGAAGTTGACCGCATCTCGATCTGCTGAGCCCTGCGCTGTTAGGGTCAATTGTATAGATTCATCGACCAAAATGGTGTTTCTATCCACGTTGGTAGTAAGCTGTGTAACCTTCGCGTATGCGGTGCTTACGTGCATGATTGCACCCAGTAATATACATACACTTAATAGCACGCTTACACGCAACACTGTTGACAAGGATGGTTTAACTATAGGCTGTATGCTCACTACCAGTTTTCCTGTATCGGAGGTGAAGGGTCATTTCTGCGTTTATAGGCTTCAAGCTGCATTTTTCGCATCAGCAAATACGCAGGGTCGTCGGGAATTTTATTTAAGATCATCTGCATTCTTTGTAACTCTTCTTTTTGCTCAGGCGTTAAATCATCGGTATTCACCTGATTAGAAATAGCCTCGGTTTGCGCTTGCTCGTTTCGCTGCGGCGCTTCATTGCTTTGCTGTTCAGCAGAAGCCTCATTTTCTTTTGACTGCTGCTCGGCTTGTGACTGCTGAGCATTTTGTTGCTCTTGCGTTTTTTGCTTTTGCGCTTCTTGCTTGAGCGACTCATCCGAGGGTTGCTGTTCTTCTTGCTGACCTTCGCGGTTTTCTTGCGCGCTGTTTCCATCAGACTGTTCGCTTGATGGGCTTTGTTGCTGCTGCGAACCGTCGGGCTGACTATCGGACGGCTGACTATCTTGAGACTGACTTTGCTGGTCTTGTGCATCTTGACCCTGCTGTTCATCACTATTTTTTTGCGATGAATCCTGATTCTGGTCTTGCTCGCCGTCTTGTTCGTCTTGTTCTTCCTGAGAGTCCTGTTGCTGTTGTTCTTGTTGCTGCTGCTCTAACAGTTCTTCTACAAGTTGCTTATTAGCCTTTGCATGTTGATGCTCTGGATTGCTCTTTAACACTTCATTATAAGCATTAAGGGCGTCTTCAAGCTTACCTTGCCTGGCTAAGGCATTGCCTTTATTGTAAACATTGTCCATTAATGCGCTTTGTGTCACTGAACCGCGTTGGATAAGTTGCTTATACAATGCTTCAGCGCGTTCGAAATCACCACTTTTATAAGCACTGGCCGCTAGCCAGGCGCTGTCTTCAAAAAGATTTTGCGCTTTGGCATAATCGTTTTCATCAAACGCTATTTTCCCTCTTTGGTCTGCATTTTTGAAGACCCTATCAAGTAAGTTTTCATTTGTGCGCGGCGAATTTTGGTTGATCTCTTGGTCGGCTATTACGTTTACTGTGTTGGGCAAAGGCTGAGACTGTACCGCGAAAACGCGCGGACTGCTGGTGCCTAAACCCAGCAAAAGACTACCTAAAATAGCGACGCTCAATACGCCTTTTCTGAAACTATAAGCCGCCACGGGCAACAATAGTAAAAGTAAATAAGGACCCATATCTTTGAAAGTGTCACCAGTGGCATTATCTACTTCTTTCGCTCGCTGCTGCTGGTCAAAAGCAACGTTGCGTTTAATTGCTTGAATATCGCTATCGTCGTTGGCAAACAAATGATATTTTCCATTTGTACCTGCCATGGCCTGATTCATGTAACGTGAATTAATGCTGGGTACTACAATTTTGCCTGTGAAGTCTTTTAACAATTGTCCGTCTTCCATTGGAATAGGCGCGCCTGCTTCGGTGCCTACTAGCAAGGCCGATACTTCAAACGGCGAGTCTATGATAAAATCTCTTATATCTCTAATTTCATCATAGCGGATGCCGTCGGTTACCCAATAAATTTGTCCCTGCTGATAGCCTGCGTCTTGCAGAAGCGAGGCTGAACGTAGCAAACCGGTTAGTGCTGAACTGCCTTTGATAGGCATTATTTCCGGCGTCAGCACCGGTATTAAGGTGGTAAGGTTATTGATATCATCGGTAAGTGGGCTCACCACAAAAGCGTCTCCGGCATAGGCTACTAAGCCGGTTTCCCCTTCTTTTACTTCATTGACTAAATCGATAGCTTTGAATCTGGCCCTGGTGAGCCTGTTTGGGGATAAATCGCTTGCGCGCATAGACATTGACATGTCCATTAAAATTACTTTACCGGCTTGTGTTTGGTAAACCATTTGGGGGAGCTTTTCCCATGTAGGGCCGGCTATAGCAATGACCGCTATTAATAAAGACGCCATGCTTAGGTGCACAAACTTATTTGATGCAACTGCGCTTTTGCGTACTATCATTTGCTGATAAAGGTGAGCTGGAATAAGCTGCTGCCACACGTTTTGGTCCTTGCCAAACCAAAGTTTTAAGGCGTAAATAATTAAAATCGCCAATAAAGCCCACAGCCATTCAGGACGAATAAATTGAAAGTTTTGAACGATATCATTCATCTGCAGCGGCCCTTGTTGAAGTGTTGCGGGGGCTTGAAGAAGTGTTTCTCACATTTCTAAACAGCATCAACAGCAGCGGCGTCAATGCAATAAAAGCTACGATGCCAACAGCTGCCGCCAGTGGATAATAAAACAGCTCTTCTCGTGGGCGCAGTGTTTGATCATTTCCTTTAACCGGCTCAAGTAAATCTAATATCGCGTATATTTGCGCAAGCTCTTGGGTACTTTTTGCTCGAAAATAATCACCGCCTGTTTCTTTTGCTATCTTTAATAGAGCGCGCTCGTCTAAGTCTGATGAAGGGTTTATGAGTCGCTGTCCAAACAGGCTATTTTGCACCTGTTGCTCCGAGCCCACGCCAATGGGATACACTGTGACTTGATTAGCCACGGCCAGCGCTAATGCTTGGTCAATACTAATATTGCCGGCGGTGTTGCGTCCGTCGGTGAGTAAAATCAATACCCGGTTAGATCGCTCTTTTTCGATAAAGCGTTTAACGGCTAAGCCAATGGCGTCGCCAATTGCGGTGCTGTCGCCCACTAAACCGATCATGCTTTCATCTAAAAATTGTTTTATTATGTTACGATCAAACGTTAACGGTGCCTGCAAGTAGGCGGTGTCACCAAATAGTATTAACCCAATGCGGTCACCTACTCGGCGTTCAATAAAATCATCCATTACCGACTTCACCATTTCTAGTCGGTCAACGCCTTGGCCATTTACCAGCATGTCTTTTTGACGCATGCTGGTAGACAAATCGACTGCTAACATTAAGTCCCGGCCTTCACTAGGTATAGCAATGGGATCGCCAAACCAAATAGGGCGAGCCGAGGCAAACACCAGTGCAATCCACGCAATGCTTAGTATTAATGCCCTCCCTATAGAGCTTCTGATTTTTTTATTTTGGCTTTGAGCAAGCTCTGTCACATGTGGAAAGTATAACGCGACCTGCGCATTTTTTTTCTTGGCAGGCAGCAAGTAGCGCAGCAGCAAGGGCAAAGGTAAAAGCGCCAATAGGGGCCACCAAACAAACTCAAACATGGCTGACCTCTTTTGCTGGCGATGGAGGTGAGGTTTTGGCGACGGCTGTATGTTTATTACTGGGCACTTTGCAAGGAAAGCTAGTGTCTACGAAGTCACGCATTGCCGTCAATATTACATCGTTTTGAGCCCTTACCACATTCTGCAGATCGTCTGCAGTCGCTTCTTTACTTGGCAACGCGGCTTCAAGGCTGGCAGGTGGCTTGGCATACATACGCGCTTGCAGCATTGAAATTGACCGTACTACCTCACTTGGATGATTGCCTTTATAAACCGACAGCAGTAAAGATTGCCACTCACTGCCATGCATTGTTTTGCTCGCTACGTGCGGCATATAATGCGCAAACAGTGTTTTTATTAGCACGTGTACCTTATGCGCAAAGTAAGGATCTAGCGTTTCTAAGCTATTTAATGCAGCCATGGTCCCACGTTTTTGTTTACGCGTGTTTTTGAAGCGTACAACGCTGATTATCGCAATCGCAAGTAGCAAGATTGCAAGCGCCAAGACTAGCCAATAACCCCATGCTAAAGGCCAAATCGATACGTTTTGTGGTGTGGTAATGTCGGCAAGTTGATCAAGTGGGTTCATCTAAACTCCCCCAGTATTAGTCCAGACTTACTCGCGCTAAGCTGTTGTTCAATAGGCTGCGCTGCGCTAATTTGTCGAAGCGGCAGGCCTAAGCTGTTTAAATTGGCTTTCAGTGCGTCAAACACGTCGCCGCGTATGCGCTTGTACTGTTCATTAATGCTGCTGTCTCCCAGCAGTATATGCTGCTCTTGTAGACCATTTGAGAGCAGCACGTCTTGCATGCTATTCACCGCAGGCAGAGCTTCTTCAATGGGGTCGAATATACGTAGTGGCCTTACTTCGCAGTGGCGCTTTATCTTGCCTAACACCGAAAAAGCACTGTTTGAAACGTTGATGAAATCAGAAATAACATATACCAGTGTACCGGGCCTGGCCAACATGGCTAGTTGATTCATATGCGTTGTACTTTGATCGGCTGTCTCGCGAGGTGACGCTGTCTTTTGTAGGGCAGGTTGTTTAGCGTTCGTATAGGTTTCAATGATTGCGTTGTTTTGTAGTTCAATTAGTTGATTAAGCATCGACAAAGCCTGCTTAGCCGTAGACTTTGGTTTACGTTCTATATCAATGTTATTTGATACTGCCATACAGCCAATTTTGTCTCCTCGCGATAGGGCACTAAAAGTGACTAGCGCGGCGGCATGCAATGCCTGCACTGATTTATACAAAAGCGAGGTGCCAAACTGCATTGACGACGACAAATCAATAAAAATGAGCACCGGACGTTCTCGCTCTTCGCGGTACAGTTTTGTATGTGTTTTGCCAGTGCGCGCAGTAACGCGCCAGTCTATGCTGCGAATATCATCGCCGGGTTGGTAATGACGGGCCTCGTCAAACTCCATTCCTCGGCCTTTAAAGCGTGAGGTGATTGTACCGGCCATACTGCTTTTTATGCTGCCGTTAGGCACTAAGTTGAGCTTGCGCGCAAGCGCACGGTAGCGAACAAGCTCTGCTAGCTCGCATGATACACCGTTTGATAAAAGCGATGCCAGGAGATCTTGCGTATTTACCATGTTAGTTAATTACTCGCTCAATAATTTTCAAGGTACAGGCACCATAGCCAAAATTTTCTCTATAACGTGGTTAGCGGTAATCCCTTGTGCTTGGGCATGATAACTATAAATAAGCCGGTGCCTAAGGACGTTAGGTAGTACGGTTTGAATGTCTTCAGGGCTCACAAAATCGCGTTGATGTAGCCATGCGTGCGCACGTGCGCAACGCTCAAGGGCAATAGTAGCGCGTGGACTTGCACCAATTTCTATCCACTGGGCTAAATCGGCATCGTATTTTTCAGGTTCGCGTGTTGCCATAATCAATTGCACCAAATAGGCTTCGGCAGCTTCTGACACATGTAATTTTAATATTTCAGTGCGCGCTTCGGCAATATTTTCTCGTGTAAGTTTGGCGTGATTGTCTAATGGACTGCGCTTTTCTAATGAATTAATCGCTTCACTACGCGTTAGGGCTAGAATTTTATGTTCGGTAGCCGCGTCGGGGTAGTCAATTTCAACATGCATTAAGAAACGGTCAAGCTGCGCTTCAGGCAATGGATAAGTGCCTTCTTGTTCTAAAGGATTTTGGGTTGCCATAACTAAAAATAAAGAAGGTAGCTTATAGGTGGTGCTGCCTACCGTAATTTGGCGCTCTGCCATAGCCTCTAGCAGCGCCGACTGCACTTTAGCGGGTGCGCGATTAATTTCATCAGCCAGCACTAAATTATGAAATAGCGGGCCTTTTTGAAACACAAACTCCCCCGTTTCTGGCCGATAAATATCGGTGCCGGTTAAATCGGCAGGCAATAAATCAGGGGTAAACTGAACGCGATGAAAGTTTGCGTCTATACCGTCAGAAAGCGCGTTAACTGCTCTGGTTTTTGCCAAGCCCGGTGGGCCCTCAACGAGCAAGTGGCCGTCGGCTAGCAAAGCAATCAAAATACTTTGCGTTAAGTGCCTTTGCCCCAAAACCTGTGAATCTAAATGCTCAAGTAAGGCAGTAAATTGATTATGCATGTTTATTTCCCAAAAAGAAGAATTTGCTGTTGCTATCAGATATCGGTCTTAGTGGCAACAATTCAAGTGGTTCTTTCATAGCGTTTTTCAAATAATTGCTATTTACCAAGATGTAAGTGGCTGAATTCTAATGAACCGCTATGAAAGTGGTGAAGGCAGGCCACGCTTGTCAAACACACCCTTTGTGACCTGACTGCACAACAAAAGTTTCATCAGCATTTGCTTAATTTAGACCGTAAGCATTGGTTTGCTATTTTGTGTGAATTTTGGAATAATAGCATCTGACGTAGTGGTCAGACCAGATTTATGGCAAAAGTTTCGCGCCTATTAATTTAAGTGCTATGCTCTTAGAAAGTATTCATCGACACGATTTTCTTAACCAAGGAAGCAATATGCCCAAAACACAAATGCTGAAAACCAGCGGCGGCGATCGCATCGCCATCGTTACTGGTTTACGTACCCCCTTTGCCAAAATGGCGAGTGATTTTAATGGGGTGCCTGCAGTTGATCTCGCCAAAGTAGTCGTCAACGAAATGATTATCCGGAATGACATAGACCCCGCTTTAATAGAGCAAGTCGTATATGGGCAAGTGGTGCAAATGCCGGCAGCGCCTAATATTGCGCGTGAAATTGTGTTGGGTACAGGTATGCGTGTGCAAACCGACGCTTACAGCGTATCAAGAGCATGTGCAACGAGCTTTCAGTCTACGGTGAATATTGCTGAATCTATGCTGGCAGGTAACATTGAAGTAGGTATCGCGGGGGGCGCCGATTCAACTTCTGTATCGCCAATTGGGGTGTCAAGAAATTTAGCGCAAGCTTTAGTTGATTTGCAAAAAGCCAAGACCATGGGCCAAAAGTTTTCAATATTTAAAAAGTTAGGGCTTAAAGATTTGATGCCGGTAGCCCCCGCCGTGGCTGAATATTCGACTGGTTTGTCGATGGGGCAAACCGCAGAGCAAATGGCAAAAACGCACAATATTGCGCGTGCCGATCAAGACGCACTTGCGCACCGCTCTCATACGCTTGCGGCTAGAAACTGGGAAAATGGCAATTTAAGCAATGAAGTCATGACTGCTTATGCCCAGCCCTACAAAAAGGCCTTTATACGCGACAACAATATTCGTTTTGACAGCGCATTAGATAGCTACGCTAAATTGCGTCCAGTATTTGATAAGAAGCACGGCAGCGTGACCGCCGCCACAGCAACACCGCTTACCGACGGTGCATCAGCCGTTGTTATGATGACTGAAAGCAAAGCAAAAGCACTCGGTTATAAGCCTATTGGGTATTTGAAAAGCTATGCTTTTGCTGCCATTGACGTATGGGAAGATATGCTAATGGGACCTTCTTATGCAACGCCTATTGCACTTGAACGTGCCGGCATGAATCTAAACGATTTAACGCTAATAGAAATGCATGAAGCTTTTGCAGCACAAACCTTAGCCAACATTAAAATGTTTGCCAGTGACAAGTTTGCTAAAGAAAAGCTGGGTCGTGAAAAAGCCACAGGTGAAATTGACATGGAAAAATTCAATGTAATGGGCAGTTCGCTTGCCTATGGTCATCCGTTCGCAGCAACCGGGACGCGTATGATTACTCAAATGCTAAATGAATTAAATCGCCGCGGCGGAGGTACAGGCTTACTAACAGCTTGTGCAGCCGGTGGACTAGGTGCAGCTATGATAGTGGAGACAGAATGATGAGTGCTTTTACTTTAGAAAAACGTGAAGACGGTATTGCCATTTTAACCATGGATGTGCCAGGCGAAAGCATGAATACCTTGAAAGGCGATTTTGGCGATGAAATAAGCGTCATTTTAGACCAAATAGAAAGCGATGCAGACATAAAAGGCGTGGTCATCACCAGCGGTAAAAAAGATTCTTTTGTGGCGGGCGCCGACATCAGCATGTTGTCCGCATGCGATACGGTCCAAGACGCGGAAACCTTATCTAGGCAAGGCCAGTTGATATTCGACCGCATTGAAAAAATCAGAAAAACATTTGTTGCTGCCATTCATGGTCCAGCCTTAGGCGGCGGCTTAGAGCTAGCACTTGCATGTGACTATCGTGTATGTACCGACAGTGATAAAACACAGCTTGGCCTGCCTGAAGTGCAATTAGGCTTATTGCCAGGCAGCGGCGGCACACAGCGTTTACCCGCGCTTATTGGCTTGCAGCAGGCAATGAAAATGATGCTAACGGGCAATTCTGTGCGCGCTTCCCAAGCCAAAAAGTACGGCATTGTGGATGATTGTGTGCCGGAGTCTATATTAATGGATGTGGCTGTAGGGCTTGCTGGCCAAGCGGTCAAAACGCGCACTGTGGCAAAATCCATGGTCAGCAAAGTTATTGAGAGCACTTCGTTTGGGCGTGGCATAATGTTCTCCAAAGCGCGTGAACAAACCATGGCGCAAACAAAAGGCAACTATCCAGCGCCTATGTACATAATTGATTGCATTGAGCTTGGCCTAAAAAACCGCGAAAAAGGCTATGCTACTGAAGCGAGCTTGTTTGGTAAGCTGGTGATGACACCTGAGTCGAAACAGCTTCGTGGCGTATTTTTTGCGACCACCGAAATGAAGAAAGAAAGCGGTGCGGACGGTCTTAAACCCAAGGTTATAAAAAAAATTGGTGTGTTAGGCGGCGGTCTTATGGGCGGCGGGATTGCATTTGTCAGTGCCACTAAAGCAAGCGTGCCCGTGCGTATAAAAGACATTAATGAACACGGTATTGCCAGTGCGATGAAGTATAGCTATGACATTTTAAATAAGAAAGTTAAAAAGCGCTTCATGCTGTTGTCACAAATGCAAAGACAAATGGCCAACATTACTGGGTGCTTAGATTACTCCGGCTATAAGTCAGTTGATATGGCAATAGAAGCGGTATTTGAGGATGTAAACTTGAAGCAGACGATGGTGGCAGAAATAGAAGAGCACTGCCACGAAAACACTATTTTTGCTTCAAACACCTCCTCAATTCCCATCGCCGATATTGCAGCAAAAGCCAAGCGACCTGAAAATGTGGTTGGCTTGCACTATTTTTCGCCGGTAGACAAAATGCCACTGGTAGAAGTAATAGGGCATGAAGGCACTTCGCCGCAAACCATAGCTACCACGGTAGGGTTTGCTAAACGTCAGGGCAAAACTCCCATTGTGGTAAAAGATGGTGCAGGCTTTTATGTAAATAGAATACTCGCCCCTTATATGAGTGAAGCCGGATTTTTGGCAATGGAAGGTCAGCCCATTAACGCGATAGACCAAGCGCTAGTTAAGTTTGGCTTTCCGGTAGGGCCCTTTAAACTGTTAGATGAGGTGGGTATTGATGTAGGTACCAAAATTATTCCTATACTGATGAATCAATTTGGTGAACGTTTTGCATCACCTGATGCATTTGAAAAGCTGCTTGAAAATGACAGAAAGGGCAAGAAAAACGGCTCTGGTTTTTACAAGTATTCGGGCAAAGCAAACAGCAAAGACAGCGGCAAGAAAGTGGACGAATCTTTCTACACACTCCTTGGCATAACGCCTGTCAGCAAATACACTGATTCAAGCGTGGCAGAGCGATGTCTATTATTAATGCTTAACGAAGCGGCTATGTGCCTAGAGGAAGGCGTTATTAGAAGTGCCCGCGACGGCGACATAGGCGCTATATTTGGTATTGGTTTCCCGCCGTTTAGAGGCGGTCCATTTAGGTATATGGATGAACTAGGCATAGATCACGTGGTGTCTAGATTAGAGCACTATGCAACAAGTTATAGTGAGAAATATACTCCTGCGGCGATACTGCTTGAAATGCGCGATGAGAAGCGTAATTTTTACTAATACCGTTATGCTTTGTCTTTATTGATTAAACGTTTTTAATACTTATATTGTGCGCTATTTTATAGATAGCGCATTTTTTTTACCGAAACATATTTATCTGCGATTTGCTTAAACTTATGGGGGGGGTAATCATTGCTAAACGCACGCCGTTTTTAAGCGTGTGACAAGCATTAAAAACAGTAGTGAAGAGGTGTTTTGCAATTGTAAACCCCTAAATGTGTAGTTATGATAGCAAGCATCGTTGCTAGCTTATATTCACGAAACAAGTCATATTGCCGTTAACATATAGTCTGTTAATAAATAATGCGGCTTATAAAAAGGCCGCAGACATAAGTGAAACGAGCAAAAATAGCAGCGGCACGTTTGCTCTATTACCCTATAAATTTATTTATCATGCAGCGACTGTGGTTTACTTAGTTCGGTAACAACTATACAAAATTATACAGCAGGTTAATTGACACGATATAAGCAAGATTACGAATAAACATTATATCGTCACCTCTATTTATAGGAGTGAATCAATTCACACTATGGGATAAGCCAAAGTAAACCCGCAAAGTTTATAAGCACTTTATCCGCGAGCAACAAATAACAATGAACTCATTTAAATGGTGATAAAGCGATATGCTATTAATTATAATGCGGCACGGTGAGGCGGTTGAATATGCAAAGCCAGATCGTGCTCGCAGCCTCACAAACGTTGGTGTGCAGCAAAGTGAAAATGTAGGCAGATGGTTAAATCAACATTTAGCCGGTATAAGCACATATAGTGAAATTACCGATGTAATGAAGGCTGGAAATACTAATGTTAAGTCAAGCATAGATTTAGCCTTAGTTAGTCCATATTTTCGAACGCAGCAGACATTTCGGGGTGTGGCCAAACACATCAAAGTGTTAAATGAAAAAACCACTGATGCACTCACACCAATTGCAAGTGCGCAGCAAAGCGCTGATGTAATACATGATTATGCAACCAGCACAGATGCGCCAAAGAGCATGTTAATTGTGACTCACATGCCGCTAGTGAGTCTTTTGTCGAGGCTGCTTTGTGTTAACATAAATGATCAGTATTTTGAACCAGCTGACACCTTGCTTATCGACTACAAAGGCAGCACCGCGATAGGCAAAAAGTTAGCGATGTTTCAGGGTGTATAGCCAGCGAAGGTCAGCATTATGCAAAAATTAACGTGGCCATTAGCGCTCGCATGCTGATACAGTGCTTAGCTATTGCGCTGACCGCTAACATCATCTATGGGTGCCTTGTAAAACTCAGGAATAATTCGCACCGTCTTAATCATATTGTCAGACAGTTCAATGATTTCAACCGGGTAGCCCGCTAGGCGCAAACCTACCTGTGCTTCAGGCATCTCTTGTAAAAACTCTAGAATTAGACCATTGAGCGTTTTAGGGCCGTTTATTGGAAATGCCCAATTGAGCTCTTTGTTGAGTTCACGAATGTTGGCACTACCGTCAACAAAAAAGCTACCGTCGCTTTGTTCAAGCGCTTCTTTACTATGGTCGGGTGCCACTGAGGTAGTAAAATCACCAATAATTTCTTCTAAAATATCTTCCAAGGTCATCAGACCTTGAATGTCTCCGTACTCATCCACCACCAAACCTATGCGTTCACGCTGGGCCTGCATTTTATACATAAGTGTATGCAGGGGAGTGGAGTCGGGTGTGAAAAATATTTTGCGTGCTGCCCTTAGCATTGTGGCTTTCGTAAACTGGTCTTTTGCTAATAAACGTAACGCATCGCGCACGTGCATAAAGCCTACCGCGTCATCTACGCTATCGCGATAAAGCAATACGCGGGTGTGCTGAGAATGCGTTAATTGTTTTTGAATAACTCTCCAATCATCGTTTATATCTATGGCGTAAATATCGCTACGCGGCACCATAATATCTTCCGCGGTAACTTTTTCTAAATCAAGAATACTGACTAACATTTCTTGGTGTTTCTGGGGTATTAAAGAGCCTGCTTCATATACTACGGTGCGCAGCTCCTCTTGACTTAAAGCTGTATCTGAACGACTTACCGGATTGATACGCAAAAGCATTAACACGCCGTTAGTAATCAAGTTAATTAATTTTACTAAAGGGGTAAACAAAAACATAAGAGGAATAAGAATGAAGGAGCTAGGAAAAGCTATTTTTTCTGGATACAGGGCGGCGTAAGTCTTCGGTGTTACCTCAGCAAATACAAGTATCACGATGGTTAACACACCGGTCGCTATTAAGGGTCCAAAATCGGGGCCATACAGGCGAATACACACAATTGTGGCAATAGTAGTTGCCGCAATATTAACTAAATTGTTGCCTATTAAGATTAAGCCGATTAAGCGGTCGGGACGATTAAGTAGTTTCTGCACGCGCAGGGCGCCTGCTTTGCCTTCATTAGCTAAATGCTTCAAGCGGTAGCGATTCAGGCTCATCAGACCCGTCTCTGAACTAGAGAAATAAGCTGACATAAAAATGAGTACACCCAGCACAATTAGCAGGGTAGAAGTGTCTATAGAGCTCAATTAAGCATTCCTAAGATAATGTGTGAAATAAGATGAGCATAAACGTTATGCTTGAGCGATCATGTTAAGTCAACAAGAAATCTTTTACTAGTCGGCTGCCAAAATAGCCTAGCGTGAGCAAAAATAAGCCTAAAAAGTTAAAAATAATGGTACTGCGAGCTTTTAAGCCAATAAAGTGGTGAAGGCCAATACACAGTGTGTAGCAGCACAATGCAATGCTGGACAGGATAGTTTTATGCGCATAGCCTTCTGTAAGCATATTAGGGATAAATATAAATCCGCTAACCAGTGCTAAAAACAACAACACTGTGCCTAGGCTCATAAGCTGCAATAAAATGCGTTCTACCGACTGCAGAGGCGGCAGATGTCCGCCTATCATAGTGCGACTCTTTTGCTTTAACTGATGTTTAATATAGGCTAGTTGACAAGCGTATAGCATACTTATGCTAAGCAAACCAAAGGCTACCAGCGATAGTAGTATATGGGCAATCATGCCAACCGACATCGTGACAGTAATGCCGGTGGTAGCCGGGAAAAATAGATCGATTAAGATAATGAAGGCAGATACAAAGCATACAACGGGCAAAAACAACAAGTTTCTAATAAATTTGTGAGTAATAAACATAGTGAGTGTGACTAACCAAGCCAGCATGGTGGCGACAAAAGATAGGCTCAGTTGTTCACCGCTGTGCTGCTGCGTGCTTAAAAAAAGAATACCAAGATGACCAATTAGTGCCAGCATCAGTGAAGGTTGTGCGTACTTTATAAGAGTGGAGGATTGCTTGAAAAACTGTTGTACATAAAGCGAACCAGCGCAAATATAACAGACAAGCGAAAATGCAAACGCTAAATAGGAGAGTAAAGTGCTCATGAGCGATGGACCTTTGAGGTGGGTTTCACGCGTTAATTCCTTGTGCAGCGCTGCTGCGAATTGCCGAGAATATAGTAATTATCAATAAATCTAACGCAACCGTTACGATCACGCTAGGCTTATTGTATACTGATTACCAAATTAGAAAATACTAAATTGATGATTTATGTTCCAGAATCTTACTGACCGCTTAGGTCAAACCCTAAAAAACATTAGTGGCAAAGGTCGTTTGACCGACGACAACATTAAAGACACGCTGCGCGAAGTACGCATGGCCTTGCTTGAAGCAGACGTAGCCTTGAGCGTAGTGAAAGACTTTATTGAAAAAGTTAAAACCCGTGCGCTGGGGATTGAGGTCTCAAAAAGTTTGAAGCCAGGGCAAATGTTTATTAAAGTGGTTCAAGACGAGCTCGAAAATGTTTTAGGTGACGGTTCGCAAGGCTTAAATTTAGCCGCCACGCCGCCTGCGGTTATAATGCTAGCAGGTTTACAAGGCGCGGGTAAGACCACTAGCGTCGGTAAACTTTCGAAGTATTTAACAGAGCGTGAAAAGAAAAAAGTCTTAGTAGTTAGCGCCGATGTGTATCGCCCCGCGGCTATAAAGCAGTTGCAAACCTTGTCTGAAGAAGTCGGCGTAGAATGTTTCCCATCCAACATGATGCAAAAACCGGTGGATATAGTTAAAGCTGCTATTAAGCATGCGAAAATGCAGTTTTTTGATGTGCTTATTGTCGACACCGCGGGTCGTTTGGCGGTTGACGAAAAAATGATGGACGAAATTAAGCAGCTTCACGCGGCGGTTAACCCTGTTGAGACGCTGTTTGTTGTAGACGCCATGACCGGTCAAGATGCGGCGAACACTGCAAAAGCGTTTAATGAAACTCTGCCTCTAACCGGCGTTATTTTAACTAAAGCCGACGGCGATGCGCGCGGCGGAGCAGCTTTATCGGTTAAGCAAATTACCGGTAAACCGATTAAGTTTTTAGGCATGGGCGAAAAGCTTGATGCCTTAGAGCCTTTCCACCCCCAGCGTATTGCCTCGCGTATATTAGGCATGGGCGATGTGCTTAGCCTAATTGAAGATGTAGAGCGCAAGGTAGACAAAGACGCCGCTGCGCGCGTAGCCAAAAAGATCCAAACCGGTAAAGGCTTTAATTTACAAGATTTTAAAGAACAGCTTGCACAAATGCGTAGCATGGGCGGGATGGCGTCGCTTATGGACAAAATGCCCGGCATGGGAGGCATGAGCGCGAAAGTTAAAGATCAGGCTAACGACAAGCAGTTCATTCAAATGGAAGCAATTATTAACTCCATGACCCCGGGTGAGCGCGATCGCCCTGACGTAATCAAAGGCTCTCGTAAGCGCCGTATTGCCGCAGGCTCAGGCACTCAAATTCAAGACGTTAATCGTTTATTGAAGCAGTTTATGCAAATGCAAAAAATGATGAAGAAAATGGGCGGCGGTAAAATGAAGAATATGATGCGCGGCATGGGCGGTATGATGGGCGGTGGTGGTATGCCAGGCGCAGGTGGAATGTCCGGTGGCGGCATGCCCTCAGGCATGAAATTACCACCGGGCATGGGCAATTTTGGCCGTAAGAAATAAGCAATCAGCGACGTTTTTTGGTGCTAAGCGCTTTTTACAGAGCTTAGCACTAAGTTCTTCCTTACTAGCAGCAAGCCTTCTTTATAGCGTTAATCAATCGTACGCTAGCAAACACTTTGTCTAAACTCGTTATACTGCTTGCATTCACAGGCTAAATAAGTATACTTCGCGCTCTCTTTTTCCCATCTTGAGAAGAAGGGTTTGTTAACGGTAACGTTACAACGAGTTTGAGGCATATATGGTTACTATTCGTTTACAGCGTGGTGGTGCGAAAAAGCGCCCATTTTATCAAGTGGTTGTTGCTGACAGCCGTCGTTCACGTAATGGCAAATTTATTGAAAACATTGGTTTTTTCAATCCAACTGCACAAGGTCAATCTGAGAAACTTCGTTTAGATCTTGAGCGTGTTGAATATTGGACTGGTCAAGGTGCAAGTTTGTCTGAGCGTGTTGCGCGTTTGGTAAAAGATGCAAAAGTTGCGGCTTAACGGTCCAGCTATTGTTGGTTTGGAGTAAAAATGAGTCTAGCGTCTGACATTTTGATTATTGGTTCAATTGGTGCACCTTACGGTGTGAAAGGTTGGGTCAAGGTCAACAGTTTTACTCAAAACAAAGACAGTATTTTTGATTATGCACCTTGGCACATCAGTGTGTCTCAAGGCGGTAATCAAGTGTTAAAAGTTGATCAATGGCGGTATCACGCTAAGAGTTTGGTTGCCAAGCTTGAAGGTGTTGAAGACCGCAATGCAGCTGAGTTGATTAAAAATGCGCAAATTAGCATTGAGGCATCGCAGCTGCCTGAATTAGACAATGACTTCTATTGGAAAGACTTAGTAGGCATGCAGGTAATAACCGATAAAGGTTATGAAATGGGTGTAGTTAAAGACATGTTTGAAACAGGCGCGAATGATGTAATGTTAGTGAAAGCTAAAATTAACGATGCATTTGGTCAAAAAGAACGTTTGTTGCCATTCTTACACGACAGTGTTGTGTTAAGTGTCGACAAAGATGGCAAGACCATTACAGTAGATTGGGACCCAGCCTTCTAATGAGCAGTGGTGTTGAGGCGAAGCCAGAGTATAAGCAGCGCTTTAGCATTGTTACATTGTTTCCCGAAATGTTTACTAGCTTCTTTTCACAAGGCGTTATTGGCAGAGCGGTTAAAAAAGGCTTAATAGAAGTGGCAGTGTATAATCCTCGCGATTATACCACTGACAAACATCGCACGGTTGATGATAAACCTTACGGTGGTGGTCCTGGCATGCTAATGATGGTGCAGCCATTAACAGACGCGATTGCTAGTGCCAAAGCGGCATCTAGCGAAAAATCAAAGGTGATTTACTTATCACCCCAAGGGCGAACGCTAGATTTTGACGGTGTACAAACATTGAGTCAACAAACTGACTTAGTGCTAGTAGCAGGCCGATACGAAGGCATTGACGAGCGCATAATCCAAACGCTCATAGACGAAGAATGGTCTATTGGCGATTATGTGTTAAGTGGCGGCGAACTACCCGCGATGGTGTTGATGGACGCAGTATCAAGGTTAATTCCTGATGTGTTAGGGCATAATCAGTCAGCGGTAGAAGATTCTTTTACCAGCGGATTGCTAGAATGCCCACAGTACACAAGGCCGCATACCTATGCAGGTAAAAGTGTCCCCGAGGTGTTGTTAAGTGGTAACCATGAAAAAATTAGGCAGTGGCGCCTGCAAGAGTCGTTAAAACGTACTCTTATGAAACGCCCTGATTTATTAAATAACCTAGCTCTGACTGAGGAGCAACAGGCAATATTGAAGAAATTTATATAAGCCTGCTGCAGCAAATGACAGTTACTACTAGGACGTGAGGATTCGATGGCTAAAGTCAATCAAAACATAATAAAGAAAATTGAGGATGCACAACTCAAAACTGATGTTCCAGTGTTCGGCCCTGGTGATACAGTAATTGTGCGCGTTAAAGTAAAGGAAGGCGAAAAAGAGCGTGTGCAGGCATATGAAGGCGTATGTATTGCTAAGCGTAATCGCGGTTTACACTCTGCTTTTACAGTTCGTAAAATTTCAAGTGGAGAGGGTGTAGAGCGTGTGTTTCAAACTCATAGCCCTGCTATAGATTCAATTGAAGTGAAGCGTCGCGGTGCCGTGCGCAGAGCTAAATTGTATTATCTACGAGATCGTTCAGGTAAATCTGCACGTATCAAAGAAAAACTTAACTAAATCTAATTTACGTTACCGTTAACACAAAAATGTAATATCAAGATGGAAAAAACTCGCTTATCAGCGAGTTTTTTTGTGCCTATATAAAATAGATATAGCTAAAATAGAAGGTATTAAAATATGCTATCAACGGACTTGAGTTTATTTGTCAACGCTAACGGTTACGTTGCGGTCATTGCGTCTAGCTTGTTACCTGCAAGGCCACTTCTTACAAGTTACCAGCGGTAAAAGGCAGCAGTAAAGTGTAAGCTGAATAAATGCGGGTTCCAATCAATACGATTAATTACGTTTGCTGGTAACCATTTTGCCATTTTTATGTCCTATTGATGCGTAGATGAATTAGGTGAGCATAGTCGTGATTAAATTCATTGATTTTTACGTTGAAATGAATGTTCTAAGGCATACTTCAAGGGGCGACCAATGCCTTTGTGGCGTCGCTTCAGTAATATACTCTGTGTCATCTGCTGCAAGACAATAGGCCTGTGCTTATTAACTTATTAGGATTAGCTGTTACTATGTGACCTGTGTATTTATCTAAATAGGCAGCTGTCAACCTTGGTATTAGCCGAGTATTGTTGTAGTGTTCGCATTCGATTATAAAAGGGAAGGGTTGCTGTTAGTATATGATGCGCAAGGTCAAAATTATCAGTTTTATTTTTGTTTTACTGGCAATTCTATTTGCCTGCAGCGACGCGACCAAACCAAGTGCCAGCGATAAACGGGAAACATCTTCTTTAACAATCGCGGTTGCTAGTAACTTTCATTTTCCCTTATCAATCTTAATTGCAGAGTCGCCGTTTTGGTCATCGCAGCCTATCGATCTGGTAGTGGGCTCTAGCGGTACTTTGTTCGCTCAATTGTCAAACGGAGCGCCTTTTGATTTGTTCTTTTCAGCGGATACTCAGCGGCCTATTGCCTTAGAAGAAAATGAATTAGCCAGCGCTCGGCAAAGCTATGCTCGCGGCAATTTAGTGTTGTTTCCTGCGCCGCAATGGTTAGTTGAAGGCTTAAATAGCACCAATACGCTTGATATATCAGGCAAGCTTGCCATTGCAAACCCGCAGCTTGCACCTTTTGGCAGCGCCGCAAAAAACTACATTGATAGCTTGAATAATTCAGCGTTTGTGTTTACACAATTAGTGCTAGGGGCAAATGTGATCCAAGCTTTTCAATTTGTAGATTCTGGCAATGCCCAAGTAGGCCTGCTGGCTGAATCTGTTCTGATCAATGCATTAATTAATCTTAAAGATCCTAAGTATAGTGACTACTTTGTGCTGCCTAGCGAGCGATACCCACCTATTATTCAAGACGTCGTTATTGCTAATTCATCGAGTCGCAAAGAGCATGCACAATTATTTATAGATTTCGTAAGGTCACAAGACTCACAGCGAAAACTTGCTAGCCTTGGCTATTTGCCTATAAATGAGGCGAGCCAGTGAGTGCGCTTTTAGAAAGCTGGCCTGCAATATGGCTAACCTTAAAGCTAGCCACGATTACGGTGGTTATTTTATTACTCATTGGCTTACCGTTTGCTTGGTGGCTGGCGCATTATAAAGGCAAGTTAAAGCCTTTTTTTGAGGCCCTTGTGGCGCTCCCCTTGGTGCTGCCGCCCACCGTTTTGGGTTTTTATTTGTTAACTGCGTTTTCGCCTAACTCATATCTAGGAAGTCTGTGGATTACGATCACGGGCGAGCAGTTTATTTTTAGCTTTAATGGCATATTGTTTGGTTCAATTATTTATTCATTGCCCTTTGTCATACAGCCTCTGTTAACGGCTTTTAGCCAACTGGGCACTCACGTAAAATTAACCATTAGCACCCTAGGTATTTCGCCTATACGAGGATTTTTATTTATTATTCTGCCTATCATTCGCCCCAGTATAATCAGTGCAGCAACATTAGGTTTTGCGCACACGCTAGGGGAGTTTGGGTTGATTTTGATGATAGGCGGCAATATCCCCGGCAAAACCCAAGTGGTGTCTATTGCATTGTTTAACCAAGTAGAATCGCTGCAGTATGAGCAGGCGCATGCACTTTCTATGTTTTTGCTGGTGATTAGTTTGGTTAGCTTAACGCTGTTATATAAATTTAATCGTCAAGCGCGTTTATTTTCCGCTCAACAGCGCCACGGTGCATTACTGTGAATATAAAGCTGTGAATATAAAGCTGTGGCATAAAATTAAACTATCGAAACATCAAGAGCAGGTGTTTGAAATGGAGGTCACCATTGATGATAAGCATAAAATTGTCGGTATGTTCGGAGAGTCTGGCGCAGGTAAAACAACCATGCTTAAAGTCATGGCTGGCCTCGTTAACGCAGCACAGTGCACCATGCATCTACCCATGCACTGTATAAATACAAAAGGGCGCTACAATCCATGTGTCTATATAGGCGCCGACAGTGCTTTATTTGACCATTTGAATGTGGCAGAAAACCTCACGCTAGTTATTCGACACAGTGAAAGTCGTCAGTCCAATTCTTTAGACTTAGATGAGGTGCTTGGTTTATGCGGCATTTCGTCGCTTATGTCAAAAATGCCTTGGCAACTATCAGGCGGCGAAAAACAAAGGGTATGTTTTGCGCGTGGTTTGTTAACAGGTAAAAAATTGCTTTTACTCGATGAAGCCTTCTCAGCACTTGACTGGAAACTGCGGCAAGTCATGCATCAGGTGCTGCGAACACTCGCAAGCAAAAACGGTTTTCGCGCAATTATGGTGAGTCATTCTTTAAAAGAATTGAGCCTGTGTGCCAGTGAAGTCATAGTCATAGAGCAGGGCGCGGTGCTTAATCAAATGTCGATCAAAAGCGCTGTTGATTATCAAATAGGCAGTACTCAAAATGTTGAGGTTAATAAAGCTGATTACTTTTGCGCCGTGAATGGAATATTTAGCCATATAGACGATCAAGACAGCTCATTGCAGGTGTGGTTATTAAGCAAATCTGAAGCGGTCAGCGAAAGCCAAAACAACGGCCAAAACAAAAGCAAAGACAAAAGTAGAGTCCAGACGGATGCGTGCAGGCTTTACGTAAAAGTGCCGAGCGTGAACAGTGCCGAAATGAATAATAACCAATTTGTCAGCGCACTGCTGCTTCCACAAAAAGGTGAGCCACGTAGTTTTGCGTTAAACGCCAATCAGTTAAGCGTATCGCGCCACGACAACAATCAAACGAGTATGGTCAACTGCTTCCCCGTGTGCATTAGCAATATCATTGAGAACACCACGGGGGTAGTGGTAAGCGGCAGATGGCATGGGCAGGTATTTCATTCCTTAATTACCATAAAGTCGTTTCAAACGCTTAATATAAAAGTAGATGAAAAACTTTATTTTGTGTGCAAAGCTTTGTAAGTTTCCTACTTAGCGCCATCAATAAAATTACTATTGAACTGCAAAAAATACTTAGCCAATCCTTTTTAAACATTGTTAATTTTTATTACACTGCTATATTTAGGCCCCTAAAAGCAATAAAACCTTAAGCATTCCAACAATAACAACAACATGGAGCCAGTGGCTATGCAGCAAGCAAAATCCACTTGGGCAACTAGAGCCCTTGATAAAGTAGAAGTAGTCGGCAACAAACTACCCGATCCCGCCATTATATTTTTCTTATGTTTACTCGTAGTATGGTTTTTGTCCGCCATAATGTCGCAGTTTGCGTTTGACGCACTCGACCCTCGCACTGGCCAAGCGGTGGTCATTAATAATCTGCTCACGGGTGAATCTTTAGCTGACTTCTTGTCGCGCATGGTTACTATATTTACTGGGTTTGCGCCTCTTGGCGTGGTGCTTGTGGCAATGTTAGGCGTAGGTGTTGCAGAGCACTCTGGTTTTATCAGTGCGGGTTTAAAGCGCATGCTCGACTCAACGCCTCGGACTTTTTTAACGCCTATGGTAGTGCTGGTGGCAATTGTCAGCCATACCGCCACCGATGCAGGCTATGTATTAGTTATTCCACTGGCCGGCGTCATCTTTTACGCCATGGGACGCCATCCCCTTGCTGGTATAGCCGCTGCCTTTGCGGGCGTCAGCGGTGGGTTTTGTGCAAACTTCATTCCTTCAGCTATCGACCCTTTACTGCAAAGTTTTACCCAAGAAGCCGCGCGTATTTTAGATCCTAATATTCAAATTAACCCGCTTAACAACTGGATATTTAACTCTGCATCGTCATTTTTAGTAGTGGGTATCGCCTGGTATTTAACCGATAAAGTGATTGAGCCGCGGCTTAAAAATGTTGAAGTTGATGGCGACTCTAACGAAATTCCCAAGTTTGAAGAGTTAGATCAAAAGCAGAAAAAAGCTTTAAGAGCGGCATCACTTGCCATGCTTGCCGGTATTGTGGTGCTGGTGCTAGTACTTGTTCCTGAAACCTCGCCTATGCGAGACAGCGAAGGCGCGCTAACGTCCTTCCAAGCGCCTATTATGCAGTCGATAGTGCCAATTATATTCCTACTTTTTTTATTGCCCGGCGTGGTTTACGGCTACATGGCTGGTGTGTATAAAAGCACCAAAGACATGATAGACAGCATGACCAAAGCAATGAATGGTATGAGCTACTACATTGTAATGGCGTTTTTCTGTGCGCTTTTTATAGACGCGTTTGGTAAGTCTAATTTGGGCGTGCTCCTAGCAATTGAGGGTGCAGGGATGTTACAGGCGCTGCAGCTACCTTCTATGGTGACTATTGTAGGTATCATTTTTCTGACCGCTTTCGTCAACTTATTCGTGGGATCTTCTTCCGCTAAGTGGGCGCTGTTAGGGCCTATATTTGTGCCTATGCTGATGGAACTTGGTATTTCACCAGACCTTACTCAAATAGCTTATAGAATAGGCGACTCGTCGAGTAACATTATTACACCGCTTATGCCGTATTTTCCCTTAGTAGTATTGTACTGTCAGCGCTATGTGAAAGGCACCGGTATTGGTACATTGCTATCGTTAATGCTGCCCTATAGTATTTGCTTGCTGCTAGCGTGGACCGTGTTTTTACTCATTTACTGGTCTTTAGGCATCCCCTTAGGTATTCAGTCAAGCTACATATATCCTGCTGCTTAACACGCGCTAGTTGAATAAACGGTAAAATCATGAACTTGTGAAAAGTAGGCGCTTAACGACATAATACTCGTTAAGCGCCTTTTTCTTTGGGTTTCGACGCTTTTTACTTGCTCATTACAAGCAAGTTTGTTAAAACAAATGAAGCGTTATGCTTAATCTTCATAGGTCTTTCTCAAAGTCTTATTTAGTAGTGCAAGTCAGCTAGCCAGCTTAAGCGCTTATTGATGCGTATAATAATAGCAATAGCCCTTGTGTAACCAAGTTCAATAGCAAGCTAGTCCATGCTGCTACCTTTATTTAACACATAATTTAAGAAAACACACATGCAAAAAGACACCGTCAATAATCGTCACATTTCATCAGAACAAGTTCTAATCACGCCACAGCAGCTTGCACAAGAAATGCCCGCTACCGAAAAAGCACTTGCTTATGTGCGCTCAGCAAGAGGCATCATTTCCGATATTATTCATCGTCGTGATCATCGTTTATTAGTGGTGTGCGGACCCTGTTCAATTCATGATATTAAAGCAGCAAAAGAGTACGCTTTGCGCTTAAAAGAGCTGCATGAATTGAATAAAGACACCTTGTTTATTGTGATGCGCGTGTATTTTGAAAAACCACGGACGACGACCGGCTGGAAAGGCTTAATTAATGACCCGCATATTGATGACACCTTCGATATTGAAACAGGGCTTCGCAAAGGACGCGATTTACTCAACTTTTTAGCAGAATTAGAACTGCCCGTTGCCACCGAGGCTCTTGATCCTATTAGCCCGCAGTACCTAGGCGAGTTTTTCAGCTGGGCAGCTATCGGCGCACGCACTGCTGAGTCACAAACCCACCGAGAAATGGCCAGCGGCTTGTCTATGCCGGTGGGCTTTAAAAACGGCACCGACGGCAGTTTGAGTATTGCCATTAACGCGCTCAAGTCGGCCGCATCGGGTCATAGCTTTATGGGTATTAACCGTGAAGGGCAGGTTAGTATTATAAAAACCGAAGGTAATCCCGATGGCCATATTATTTTGCGTGGCGGTAAGCAGCCAAACTATGACTCAGTCTGCGTTGCTGACTGTGAATCTTCATTGCAATCCCAAGGCGTAAAATCGTCGTTAGTCGTTGACTGCAGCCACGCTAACTCGTCAAAAGACTACAGGCGTCAAACCTTGGTAGCGCAAAATGTGGTGAATCAAATTTTAGAGGGAAATCAGTCTATTATTGGCATCATGTTAGAAAGCCATTTGCACGCGGGCAATCAAAGTTCAAACGGTAAGAAAGTTGCGCAGCTTGAATACGGCGTTTCAATTACCGACGGTTGCATAAGCTGGGAAGATACCTATTCACTCATTCATGGGGCCCGTGACAAGCTCATCACCGTATTGCCCATGCGCCAACAAAAACACGACCGTGCTTGAAACGGTCTGTTTAATAAATATTTGCATAAAAAGGCCACGCAGCTAAATGAGTCAAGATCGCTTTGAAGACAATCGCAATAACGAAAAGCTTAGCGCTTTACTCACCGGGTTTAGAGATGAGATTGATGCCTTAGACACCCAGTTAGTCGAGCTTCTCGCGGCGCGCCAAAAGCTCACTCAATCAATTGGGGTTGTAAAACGCGCCAACAGTATGCCTATTTACGTACCCCAACGCGAAGCCAGTTTAATTGCCAAGCGCAGAGAACAGGCAGAGCATATGGGTGTGTCGGGCGATTTGATAGAAGACGTGCTGCGCCGCGCGATGCGAGATTCGTATTATTCGCAGCATGCAAACTATGCCAAAACCAACCCTGACATTCATAAAGTGGTGATTGTAGGCGGCAAAGGCGCTTTGGGTAAAGTGCTGGTGACACTGTTTCAAAGCAGTGAGTACGAGGTTACTATTATTGAAAAAGATAATTGGGATAAGCGCGCCGAACTGCTCAACGGCGCAAACTTAGTCATACTTTCTGTGCCTATTAATCAAACTATTCGTCTTATTGAAGCGCTACCGCCGCTGCCTCAAGACTGTATTTTGGCCGATGTTACCAGCGTAAAACAAGCGCCTCTTGCAAGTATGCTGGAGCAACACAGCGGGCCGGTAGTAGGCCTGCATCCTATGTTTGGACCAGACGCACCAGGCATGATTAAACAAGTGGTGGTGGTATGCAACGGGCGTTTGCCGTCGGCTTACGCATGGTTCATCGCGCAAATGGAAGTATGGGGCGCACAAATTCATCAAACACAGGCTAAAGTGCACGACAAAGCGATGGCTTTTATTCAGGTAATGCGCCATTTCAACAGCTTTGTGTATGGTCAACACTTGCAGCAAGAAAATCCTGATTTAAGTGAGCTTATTGCGTTTAGCTCGCCAATTTATCGACTTGAATTAGCCATGGTCGGCAGGCTGTTTGCGCAAGCACCGTCTTTATACGCCGACATTATTTTTAACGACAGCGATAACATTGCCCTGCTAGAGCGATTTCACGAACGCTTTGGCGATGCCATAAAGCTTTTAAAAAGCCAAGATAAAGAAGCATTCATCGCGCGCTTCAAAGACGTCGAAAACTGGTTTGGTGAATATGCTTCGCAGTGTTTAAAAGACAGTAAGCAAATGCTTTTAAAAGCAGACGATGGTCGCCTGCTGCGCAAAAACGTTTAGCTTAATGCCTTGCTCGCTGCTATTCGGGTAGGCGAGACTTTTTCAACTGGGTAGCAGCCTAAGACCTTGAAATAACGCGTCATACCGCGCAGTTTATCAAAGGCTGTTTGCATAGGGCCGTCTTCAGTATTGCCTTCTACGTCAACATAAAACATCTCTTCCCATGGATTGCCGTTGATAGGCCTTGATTCAAGCTTGGTTAGATTAATATTATTTTCTTTCAACACCAGTAGTACGTCACAAAGCGCCCCTGGCGATTGCACTGTAGACATTATTACCGTGGTTTTCGCCGGCACTTGTAAAGGCACTTTTATGGATTGACTCGCCACCACTATAAAGCGGCTGTGGTTTTCTTTTTGATTGGCTAAATTAGACTTTATCGATTTAAGGGCGTAAAAACCGCCGCTTTCTTCAGAGCCTATTGCTGCGGCATGAGGTGAGGCTAATTCACTTACTTTTATCATAGCGTCGGAAGTAGAGTCGCAGGTTTTCACCTCTACATTGCCAAACTCGGCTAAAAAATGGCTACATTGTGCAAATACTTGAGGGTGTGCATATATCGTTTTAATATCTATGTTTTGCGCCCCATCATGTACTAGTAGCGCGTGCTTTATAGGATGAGTCAGTTCACCTACAATATTCAAGCGGGTGTGCTGCAACTGGTCATACACTTCATTAATACTGCCTGAGCTGGTGTTTTCTATAGGTAACACGGCATAGTCAGCTTCATGCGTTTCTACTTTTTCAATAATTTGAGCGAAGCTTTTACAGCCAATTTCAACCAATTCGCCGGGCCTGCGCGAAAAATATTTTTGCGTAGCCAAATAACTATAGGAGCCTTTTTTACCCAAAAAGGCAACACGGTTTAAGGGCAAGCGAGAATCGGGATTAGCCCATTCGTGCAGCATCGCCTGCTGCTGTAGCACCGAGTCCTCAATAATGACTTGGAACAGGTTGGTAATAAAATGAGGGTCAAGACCAAACTCTCTGCCTTGCTTGATTAAACGCACAAGCAGTTGTTCTTCTCGCGTTTTGTCGCGCACCGATATTTGATGCTTCACTTTAGTTTCTGCTACCTGCGCGGTGAGTTTTTGGCGCTGTGCGATGAGCGCGAGAAGTTCACTGTCGGTTTTGGTTATTTGCTCTCGGATTGAAGCTAAGACATCTATTGACACGTGTTTTTTCCTGAAGTAGTAGTAGTGCTCAATTGCTCAAATAACAAACAATCTTGCGTGCCTCCCATGGCAATATTTTGCCTAAAAGGAGATCCCCATATGCGCCTCGCGGCAAGTAAAGTATACGTTGACACTGCAATGTAAAAAACGAGGGCATCACTGTCAATGAATTATTCGATTTATCTTATGCCTGTTCTAGCAATCTAGACAGAATTGCGCGTACTTCGTCCGAATCAAAGGGCTTGTTACATAAGGCATTTACGCCTGCTTGCTGGAGATTAGTCATGTTTATACTGCCGCTCGCCTCCGAGGTAACCATAAGGATGTGTGTGGTGCAGGGATTAAGGAAGGCCTGCCGCGCTGTTCTGTTCTTTTAAATACTTTAGAATATCAAGGCCGCTGCCGTCAACTAAATACATAGAGCTGTCCACGACGTCGACATCGTTTTGGTCGATCACTGCTTTTGCCTATTGACTAACCGCCTGCCAGTTTTACCTTAAACCCTCTGTTTTCCAAGATGCTTTTTAATTTTTCGCGTACGTCTCCCTGTATTTCTATGATAAAGCCTTTCACACTGCCGCCGCAGCCACACTGCTTTTTAAATTCGCTGCAAAGGGCTTTGAGTTCGCTTGGCGTCATCTCAAGACCTTCAATTGTGCTGACCCCTTTGCCTTTTCTGCCTTTAGTGACGCGCTTGAGCCGCACAATGCCATCGCCCTTCGGTGCTTGGCCCTTGGCTTGACTGTCGTTTGTCTTAATTCTCCCTAGGTCGGTCGAATATACTAATCGTGAATCGTTCATAATGACGGTGTGTCCTTAAGTGTAAAATGCCGTACAAAATAGATGCCAAAGTGCAAAGTCACATTCTATCTTCGACAATTACTAAATAAAAGTAAACCATTCGCTATTTTATTTCGTTCTCGTTATACTCGCTTAATCTTAGTGAGAACTATTATCATTTAATAGCAAAGGAGCTCTTTATTAACACTTCAACTATCAATTCAGTATCGCTTAAACTGTTCAGCATCAAACCATTAGTCTGTATAGCGATTTTGCTGTGCGGTTCGCTGCAAGTTTTCGCACAAGAGGTGAACGTGTATTCGGGTCGCCAAGAAGCATTAATAAAGCCCTTGCTTGATAAATTTACGCAGCAAAGTGGCATAGCGGTTAATTTAGTCACCGGTAAGGGCGACGCCCTATTGAGCCGTATAAAGGCCGAAGGACAGTTTACCGAAGCCGACGTTTTGTTAGTAGCCGATGTGGGACGCTTAGTGCGCGCCAAAGATATGGGCTTAACCCAAGCCATTGAGTCTGCAGACGTGACAGACGTTGCCAAAAAGTATTGGGTAGAAGAAACTAAGCAGTGGGTTGCTCTAACTAAACGTGCACGACCTATAATGGTCAGAAAGGGTACGTTTGACGATGCGCCTATTACCGGCCTAGAGCAGTTGGTCGGCACTGAGTTTATTAACAGTATTTGTATTCGCTCGTCTAGCAATATTTATAATCAGTCGATGGTGTCGGCGCTGATTGAAATTTGGGGCGATGAGAAAACCTTAGCGTGGGCCAAAGGCATGGTGGCTAATTTTGCACGCTCCCCTAAAGGCGGCGATCGTGACCAAATAAAAGCGCTCGCAGCGGGTGAATGCGACGTGGCTATTGCTAATACCTACTATTTAGGCGGTATGTTAACCAGTAAAGATCAAGACACGCGCCAAGTCGCGCAGCAGATAGAGGTGGTGTGGTATGATCAGGGTGAAAATGAGATGGGGGTGCATGTCAACGTGTCAGGTGCCGCTATTACAAAATATGCTAAAAACAAAGAAAACGCTGAAAAACTGTTGGCGTATATGCTCACCGAAACAGCACAAAAATGGTACGCAGAAGTCAATCATGAATACCCCGTGATTGAGGGCGTTGCCGTAAGTCAAGAACTAGCTAGCTTTGGTGAGTTTAAGGGTCAGACAGTACCGCTTACCAAAATAGGCGAAAATAATGCCAAAGCCTTAATGCTGATGGACCGAGCCGGCTGGAAATAAACATTAAGCTGTGCGTTTTCGCTATTTTTCTGCTTCAAATACGGTAGAATATAGATACCTTATTACGTCATCTTTGATTTTACATGTACGCCAAAATAAGCCTACTTAAAATAAGCACATGGACAATAACGGGACTCTTTGCAGTCCCGTTATTAGTTGTGTTTGCCAGCATGGCCAATTTTGACACGCAGGTATGGTCGCATTTGCTTAGCACCGTAATGGGTAGCTACGTATTTAATAGCTTGGTGTTGGCAATAGGGGTCGGCCTAGGCACCGCGGTGATAGGCACCTATTTGGCGTGGTTTATGGTCAACTATGTTTTTTACGGCAAATCCTTACTCAACTGGTTAATTTTGCTGCCATTAGCCATGCCTGCTTATATTATTGCCTACACCTACACCGGCATGCTTGATTTTTCAGGACCTCTACAGCAATTTTTGCGCACACTATTTGAGGCGCCGTTTAATCAACAAATGTTGCCCGATATCCGCAGTCTTGAAGGCGCGGTGTTGGTCATGATTTTAGTACTTTACCCATATGTATACTTACTTGCCAGAACGGCGTTTAGCGAGCAATCGGCGCAGTTTACTTTGGTATCAAAACTAGCCGGCCTGTCGCGTTTTCAACATATGAAGCAAGTCGCGTTACCTTTGGCAAGACCGTCCATAATTACAGGCGCGGCGCTAGCCATGATGGAAGCAATGGCTGATTATGGGACCGTGGCCTATTTTGGTATAAACACCTTTACCACCGGTATATACCGTACCTGGTTTGGCATGGGTAATGCGACGGCCGCGAGTCAATTAGCTACTATGCTATGCTTGGTGGTATTTGTTTTACTATGGATAGAAAAAAGCAGCCGCAAGCACCACAGTCGCTACCAATCTAGGCACGCCGGCAGCATAAAGGCAAAAACAACGACACCATTGAAGTCTGCAGGCTTGTTTGTTTTGTGCGTAATACCGGCTGTGTTTGGCTTTATTATTCCCTTCATTCAGCTTATGTGGTGGTCTGCACAGTATTTTGACAAAGGCGTCTTTATCGATTATTTGCCTTTACTGGGCACGTCTTTGAAGTTAGCTTTTATAAGCGCAGCGCTTATTGTGTCGCTGGCCTTAGTGATCAGCTATTGCAAACGCCGTTTCGCGAGTCGAAAAATAGCCTTGGCGAGTCAATTTGTAGGTTTAGGCTATGCTTTGCCCGGTGTGGTCATTGCGGTTGGAGTAGTGCAGGTTTCAGGCGCGGTAGACATTAATATTAATCGTTTTACACTCGCTTTTTTTGACTGGCAACCCGGGCTAATAATGTCTGGCAGTATCGCCATCCTCATTTTTGCCTATGCGGTAAGATACTTAAGTGTTGCCATGCACAATACCGACACCGGGCTTGAGCGTATTAAACCAAATGTAGATGAAGTATCTGCAAGTTTGGGCGTAAATACCGCTCAAACCTTGCAAAGAGTGCATATCCCCTTATTGCGAGCGAGTTTAGTCAGTGCGTTTATTTTAGTCTTTGTCGATGTACTAAAAGAGCTGCCCGCAACATTAATTTTGCGCCCGTTTAATGTGAACACGCTGGCCGTTAAAACATTCGAGTTGGCGTCTGACGAACGTTTGATAGACGCTGCGCTTCCGGCCGTAAGCATCGTCATTGCGGGTTTATTGCCTGTTATCTTTTTAACCATGAGCCTTGAGAAACGCAGAAAGTGAATACTAACCAAGTCAATTTACCTGTTTTGTCTATACAGGACTTAAGCATATCGTATGGCGCTGAGCCGGTCTTGAGCAATATTAATTTAGCCATTCAAAAGGCCGATATTGCCTGTGTTTTGGGGCCATCAGGCAGCGGTAAGACAAGCTTGCTGCGCGCTATTGCTGGCTTTATTGAAGTGGCAAACGGCAGCATTGATATTAATGGGCAACGCATGAGCGACTCAAACAGTATTAAACCGCCTAACAAACGCTCAGTTGGTGTGGTCTTTCAAGACTTTGCGCTGTTTCCGCATTTAACCGTGCAACAGAATATCGAATTTGGTTTAGGCAAGTTAAGTCGCGATGATAAGCAAGCCACCGCCATGAAGTACATGCACATAATGGGTATTGCAGCTCTTGCGCATAAATACCCAGCAGATCTGTCAGGTGGACAGCAGCAGCGAGTAGCGATTGCGCGAGCGGTAGCCCCACAGCCAGATATTTTATTAATGGATGAAGCCTTTTCAAGCCTCGATCCTACCTTACGTGAGCAAGTTGCACGCGATGTACGCGAGATCATACAACAGCTTGGTTTGACCGCTATTTTAGTTACTCACGACCAGCAAGAAGCCTTTGCTTTTGCCGACAAAATAGCGGTGGTGGCGAATGGTTTCTTACAGCAGTTTTCATCGGCCTATAACCTATATCACGAACCGACAAGCTACTTTGTGGCTAAGTTTATAGGTGAGGGTGCCTTTATAGAGGGCCAAACAGTAGAGCGTGCAAAAGGGTGGTTTGCAAAAACAGCACTAGGTGAAATGCGCTTAAGCGGCGATGATTATTCGCACACTCCCACGGTCAAAATATTGCTGCGGCCAGACGATGTAATACACGATGATGCTAGCCCCACCAAAGCGATTATAAAAGAGAAGCATTTTAGAGGCGCTTTTATTCGCTACGAATTAAGTCTTTCGCCATCAAATGAAAAAGTGTTGTGTTTTGCGCCTAGTCATCACGATCATAGCATTGGTTCAAGCTTTGGCATACGCGCAGAAGTTGAGCATGTGATCAGTTTTTAAAAGTGATTTTTGAAAAGCTCCTAAGTGAGCTATATCACGCAAAATCAGTTTTGTACTGTAGATTGCGTAAATTTGCTTACGCATGGGTATCAAGGTTAATTAATTCTTTTGATTCGTTTAGTCTGTTTCATCTTTAGTTTATAATACTTTAGCTAACGAATCGTTTACAGTTAGGGCTCAAGTAGAGCTTACCAATTAACATCTACTGAGTTTCACATCAATATTTATAGGGAAAGGTTGTATTAATGCGCACTAATTATTGCGGAAAAATAGACACAAAATATCTTGATCAAACAGTTACCTTGTTCGGTTGGGTAAATAAACGTCGCGATTTAGGCGGCGTAGTATTTATCGATTTACGCGACCGTGAAGGTATTGTACAAGTGGTGGTTGACCCAGATACCGCCAGCGCATTTGAGACTGCCTCAAGCGTGCGCAGCGAATTTTGTTTGTCTGTTGCAGGCATCGTGCGAGCCCGTCCTAATGCACAAGTAAATAAAGATATGAGCACCGGCGCTATTGAAATACTGGCCAAAGAAGTCACGATAATTAATAAGGCGCCGGCCTTACCGCTTGATTGGAACCAAGAAAATAGTGAAGAGCAGCGCTTAAAATATCGCTATCTTGATTTGCGCCGCCCGCTAATGACTAATCGTTTAATATTTCGTTCAAAAGTTACCTCTATTGTCCGTCGTTTTTTAGAAGACAACGATTTTTTAGATATAGAAACGCCTATTCTAACCAAAGCAACGCCCGAGGGTGCGCGTGATTATTTAGTTCCAAGCCGCACGCATAAAGGCGAGTTTTTTGCGCTGCCGCAATCCCCTCAGCTATTTAAGCAACTGCTTATGATGAGCGGCATGGATAAGTACTACCAAATAGTTAAGTGTTTTCGTGACGAAGACCTACGCGCCGATCGGCAGCCAGAGTTTACTCAAATAGATATAGAAACGTCGTTTTTAGATGCTGGCGGTGTAATGGAAATTACCGAGCGCTTAGTCAAAGAATTATTTCAAAAATTACTCAAGGTAGACTTAGGTAACTTCCCGCATATGAGCTTTGCAGAGGCTATGCGCCGCTTCGGCAGTGACAAACCTGATCTTCGCAATCCACTAGAACTTACCGATGTGGCCAGTGCATTAACGCACATAGAATTTAAAGTATTTAGTGGGCCAGCTAACGACGCAAACGGCCGCGTGGCGGCTATATGCGTGCCCGGCGGCGCCTCACTTTCGCGCAAACAAATTGATCAATACGGCAGTTTTGTGGGCGTTTATGGCGCAAAAGGTCTGGCGTGGATTAAAGTAAACGAATTAGCAAAAGGCCTAGAAGGCTTACAAAGCCCCATTCTTAAATTCTTAGATGCCGTCGCAATTGACGCCATTTTGAGTGCCACAAAAGCCGAAGACGGCGATATTTTGCTCTTTGGCGCGGGGGATTATACCACCGTGACCGAGGCATTAGGGGCGCTTCGAATTAAGTTAGGCGAAGATTTATCGCTGTTGCAAGGCCAGTGGAAACCGCTTTGGGTTGTAGATTTCCCCATGTTTGAAGAGGCCGACGGTCGCCTACATGCGCTGCATCATCCTTTTACTGCCCCGAGTGACAGCAGCATAGAGAAACTAAGTAATAATCCTAAAGAAGCGCTGTCAAATGCTTACGATATGGTACTCAATGGGGTTGAATTAGGCGGCGGTTCAGTGCGTATTCATACTATGGAAATGCAGGCTAAGGTATTTGAACTACTGGGAATTGAGAGTGAAGAAGCACAAGAAAAATTTGGTTTTTTACTGGAAGCCTTAAAGTACGGCACTCCCCCGCATGCTGGCTTAGCCTTTGGTTTAGATCGTTTAGTAATGCTAATGGTTGGCGCGGACTCTATTCGAGACGTTATGGCGTTTCCTAAAACAAATACCGCGGCCTGTCCGTTAACGGGTGCACCGGGTAGAGCTAACCCTCAGCAGTTAAAAGAGCTGTCTATTGCAACCTTAATCGACCCTAGCAAAGACGCTGGGAGTGAATAGTGATTGTTTGCACCAATATAAACAATAGCAATAACCACGACCAAAGGTAGTAATGATACTAAAGCGACCCGAATCGGTGCTAATAGTGCTGTATAACGAGTATAACAAAGTGCTAGTGCTGCAGCGCATAGACGACGCCAACTTTTGGCAGTCGGTTACCGGTACCATGGAAGTGGGCGAGGTGCCCATTCAAACTGCAGCGCGAGAAGTGTTAGAAGAAACCGGTATAAATTTGAGCTTTGCGCACACAAACGAAGCGGGGTTTTTACATCACTTAATGGACTGCAGGCTGGTAAATCAATATCTTATTCGAGAAGACTGGCTGTACCGATACCCGAAAGGCGTGACCAAAAACTTCGAATATGTGTTCTGCGCCCAGGTGCCTGCAAATTCGACAATTATCTTAACTGAGCATACGGCTTACGAGTGGTTAAACAAACAAGACGCCATGGCAAAAGTGTGGTCAAGCACGAATAAGTGGGCTATAAGTCAGTTTGTACCAAAAACGATTGATGCTTAATCTACAGCTGGCTCCAATAATACTCTTGACGTTGGTTCAATACATAAGGCTAGGGCATTGCATATGCATATAATACTTGGGATAGATCCAGGATCGCGTATCACCGGCTACGGTATTATTGGCATAAGAGGCAATAAAGCTGAGTACTTAGGCAGCGGCTGTATAAAAGTAATGGATGAAAGCCTGCCCAAACGTCTTAAAAATGTATATGACGGGGTCAGTGAAATAATAAAACAGTTCAAGCCTACCGAGTTTGCCATCGAGCAAGTGTTTATGGCTAAAAACCCCGATTCGGCGCTCAAGCTTGGCCAAGCCAGAGGCGCTGCTATTGTTGCAGCGACCTGTGTTGACTTGCCTGTATTTGAATATTCAGCCAGACAAATAAAACAATCGGTGGTAGGCAAAGGCAGCGCCGATAAAATCCAAGTTCAGCATATGGTTACCCATTTGCTCAAGCTAGGTAAAACGCCTCAAGCTGATGCTGCCGATGCGCTTGCGGTTGCTTTATGTCACTTACACACCCAACAAAGTATGATTAAAATGGCGGGTAGTGCTACTAAAACAGTTCGGCGACGTTTACAATAATCATCACATTCAAAAGCTTTACTATAAGAAGATAAAAGCCACATTATGATAGCGCAACTCACCGGCATTATTGTTGAAAAAATACCCCCTGAAATCGTATTAGACGTGGGCGGGGTAGGTTACGAAATTCAGTTGCCCATGACCAGCTTCTATCAGCTTCCAGACATTGCTATGCAAGTTACCTTGTATACTCACTTTGTGGTACGTGAAGACGCTCAGCTATTATTTGGTTTTGTCGATCGCGTAGAACGAACTTTGTTTAGAGTGTTGATAAAAGCAAACGGCGTGGGGCCTAAACTTGCCTGTACAATACTGTCGGGCATGTCGGCCAATCAATTTGTAAGCGCAGTAATGCATGAAGATATTACTGCTCTGGTTAAAATGCCGGGCGTGGGTAAAAAAACAGCTGAGCGTTTGGTGGTTGAACTAAAAGACAAGCTTAACGATTTAGAAACCTTGCCTAACTTGAGCATTCATAAGCCAATGGCAACGGGCGGGTCGGAGTCGCAGTTGCTGGTTGCAAAAGTAAGTGCGATAGATGAAGCGGTGAGTGCTCTTATAGCCTTAGGTTATAAGCGAAACCAAGCTGAAACCGCCGTTAGAAAGATTGCAAGCGAAGATGCGAGCAGCGAAAAGCTTATTCGCGATTCACTTAAATCGATGGTGTAAGTGATAAAAAATCACACAATTGATTTACCCATATACGATCAAGGCCACATGAGAACAAACATATGATTGAAGCCGACAGTATTTTACGACCCCAAGAACAATCAGACGATGTTGCTATTGACCGGGCCATACGGCCTAAAATGCTGATTGATTACGTGGGCCAAAAACCGGTCTGCGACCAAATGGAAATATTTATCGAAGCGGCCCGAGCGCGCAAAGACGCACTCGATCATGTTCTAATTTTTGGGCCACCGGGACTAGGTAAAACAACGCTTGCGTATATTGTTGCCAATGAAATGAACGTGAATATTAAGACCACATCGGGTCCGGTATTAGAAAAAGCTGGCGATTTAGCCGCGCTGTTGACTAATTTAGAAGAAAACGATGTGTTGTTTATTGATGAAATCCACCGCTTGAGTCCCGTGGTAGAAGAAATTTTGTATCCGGCGATGGAAGATTATCAGCTTGATATAATGATAGGAGAGGGACCCTCGGCGCGTTCAATCAAATTAGAGTTGCCACCCTTTACTCTAATAGGCGCGACCACCCGAGCAGGCTCGCTTACGTCGCCGCTGCGCGATCGTTTCGGCATTACACAGCGCTTAGAGTTCTATAAAATAGTCGACTTAACCAGTATCATCACGCGCAGTGCCAAACATTTAAACATGGACATGACCCAAGAAGGCGCGCTTGAAATTGCTAAACGCTCCCGCGGTACGCCGCGTATTGCAAATCGTCTACTGCGGCGAGTGCGTGACTACGCGCAAGTGAAAAGCAATGGCACCGTAACCGACGAAGTTGCTGCCTTAGCGTTGAATATGCTAGATGTAGACAAGTTAGGCTTTGATCTTATGGATAGAAAGTTGTTACTGGCTATTATTGATAAATTCAACGGTGGGCCTGTGGGTTTAGACAATGTAGCAGCGGCAATAGGCGAAGAAAAAGAAACAATAGAAGATGTGATTGAACCTTTTTTGATTCAACAAGGTTACCTGCAGCGTACTCCTCGAGGTAGAATTGCTACCGACAGCGCTTATTTGCATTTAGGTTTTGATATAAAAGAATAAAAAAAGCCCGCACATATTTTCATAGTGCAGGCAAAAGTACTATTTACTGGAAGGAAGTGCATAAAAAAATAAAAGCTTAAATAATCGCTAGAATTTATTATGTGGTTATTATAAATAAATTTACACTCCAGACAAGATAATAAAATTTACATTTTGGATTAGATTAATTCATGGTTGTATTTATTTGTAAAATCATAAGTTATTATAAAGCATAAGTTTTATCACTCTGTTAACATGATAAGTCCATCGATATTAAGTGCATACATGAATAAGTTTGATATACAATCACGAGTGTATTATGAAGATACCGACGCAGGCGGTATTGTGTATCATGCTAACTATTTGAAATATATGGAGAGAGCCCGAACCGAGTGGCTTAGGTCGCTTGATATTTCGCAACAGAATTTATTGGAACAATCTTTAGGTTTTGTCGTCATAGATATGAAAATTGCGTTTATCCAAAGCGCAAAGCTTGATGACGTACTTAGCGTAAGCTGCCAAGTGGTGCAAAAAAAAGGGGCGAGCTTGAGCTTTGTTCAAGAAATAAGAAAAAATGATGTCCTGTTGGTTAGTGCACAGGTAAAAGTAGCTTGTGTCAACACACAGCGCTCACGGCCAACAGCCATACCTAAAGAACTATATAACGCAATTAATTAGGGAAGTACGCAGTGAATTCTGAAATGTCAGTATTATATCTATTTTTAGAAGCCAGTTTTGTTGTTAAATTTATTATGCTGCTGTTAATTGCTGCCTCAATCGTTAGCTGGACCTACATATTTCAAAGAGGCGCGGCATTACGAAAAGCAACTAACGAAGTGAAGGAGTTTGAAGAGTTGTTTTGGTCGGGCGCCGATTTAAACAAGCTGTATGCCGATTTAACACAAAAAGACGATTTGAGTGGTTGTGCATTAATATTCTGCTCGGGATTTAAAGAGTATGTACGAATGCGCAAGACTGCGTCTAGCTCACCCGAATCAATTAATGAAGGCACATACAGAGCAATGCGAGTTGCCATGTCTAGACAAGTAGATGATTTAGAACAGCGTCTGCCGTTTTTAGCCACGGTTGGGTCAATTTCACCTTATATCGGTTTGCTAGGCACTGTGTGGGGCATTATGACGGCGTTTATTGCACTTGGCCAAGTCAGACAGGCCACCTTACAAATGGTTGCGCCGGGCATTGCCGAAGCACTCATTGCCACCGCCATTGGGCTGTTTGCGGCTATCCCTGCAGTCATTGCTTATAATCGCTTTAGCAGCAAAGTGGAAAAGATTGAAAACACCTATGGTAACTTTATGGAAGAATTTTCGGCCATATTGCATCGCCAGAGTTTGGCCAGCAAAAGCGAAGTAGCGGAGAAGTAAATGTACGTTCGTAAACGCCGCAAACCTGTTTCTGAAATAAACGTTGTACCCTACATAGATGTTATGCTGGTGCTGCTGGTTATTTTTATGGCTACCGCAACCGCAGTGACTCAAGGCGTACAGGTCGATTTACCTAAAGCAGAAGCACAAACGATCCAGACCGAAGACGAACCGATGATGATCGTATCGGTAGATGCCGACGGGTTGTATTACTTAAACGTGGGAGATGAGCCCGCTAACGCTATGAGCGGTGCGGCGGTAGCAGAGCTCGTGAGAACTCGGCTGCTAGTCGCGCCAACCACACCTGTAGTGGTGAACGGCGATGGCAATGTTCGATATGAAAAAGTCATCGATCTGATGGTAATGTTGCAGCGCGCCGGCGTGCCCTCCGTTGGGCTAATGACCGATCCGGATGAGTCTTAACGCTATGACGAAAGACGCTAAGGTTGATAATACCGAAGCAGGTAGCATGCTTTCTAGATATAGCAGTGTTAAAAAAGTGCTGCGATCGCCCGTGTTTAAGTCGGTGGCGCTGCACGGTGCAATACTGATTAGTTTATTAGTCAGTTTTAATTTTTCGGCAAAACCATTAAAGTTTGTAGCACCCCAGGCGAGTGCATCTGCATTGCAGCCAGATATTGTAAAAGCCACGTTTATCGACAGTAATGTGATTGAACAACAAAAACGTGAAATCGCGCAAGCCGAAGCATCGGCGCAAAAGCGTCAACAAGATATGCAGCGCCAAGAAGCACAAAGAAAAGAAGCGTTACGTAAGAAGCAGGTTGATGAGACGCGCAAAAAGCAAGAGCTACAAAAAATAGAACAACAAGATAAATTAAAAAGAGAACAAGAAAAAGAACGCGCCATCGCACAACAGCTTATAAAGCAAGAACAAGAAAAAGCCGCCTTAGAAGCGCAGCAAAAAAAGCGACAAGAAGCGTTGGATAAGGCGCTTGCTAAGCAGTTACAAGAAGAGCAGGCGAGTATGTCGCAAGCAAATCAGCGAAGAGTATTAAGCGAAGTCGAAAAGTATAAAGCCTTGGTGCATTCTAAAGTGCAGCAATTTTTAGAAACCGACGGCGGCTTTATTGGCGAGACCTGTTTGGTTAATGTCCGCCTCGCTCCCGACGGCCTAGTGTTAAGAGTAGAGGCTGTATCGGGCAAGCCAGCGCTTTGCCGCATTGCCAAAGCTGCTATATTACGCGCAGGGACTTTACCTATGTCGAAAGATCCAGACGTAATGGCCCAATTTAGACAATTTGATATTGAAGTTTCACCGGAGAGATAATGAGTACAATGAAGCGGCTAGTGCGCGTGGTGCCCACAAAATTAATGCTACTGATGCTATGTGCCATAGGCCTAGCTGCGCATAGCCAATGGGCTAAAGCACAGTCTAATTTACGCATAGTGATAACTGAGGGCATGAACAACGCTCGCCCTATTGCGGTGGTGCCGTTTAAGTGGGACGGTGCAAGCATACTGCCAGAGAGTCTAGCCGATGTAATTGGCAATAACTTACAGCGAAGCGGTAAATTTAGTCCTGTGAGTTTGTCGAACATGCCGCAATTTCCATCATCAGATACCGAGATGGATTATTCTGCATGGGCGCAAAAAGGTATAGATACTGTATTAACAGGCAGTATAAGCGCTGTGCAAAATGGCCAATATTTGGTTAAGTTTGAGTTAATAGACGTTCTGCGCGCCCAGCTGACCGGCGGCGAATCAAAAACCCTTATAGACGGTAATTTGGTGATGGCTAAAGACCACATTATTGTAAGTCGTGAAAAAATCATACTAGCGGAAGACTTCAGGCAATACGCGCATATTATTAGCGATATTGCCTATGAAGCGCTCACGGGTGAAAAAGGCGCGTTTTTAACCCGTATTGCCTACATTGTGGTGCGCGATCGTGACACTGACCCACTGCCTTATCAACTAGTTATTGCCGATTACGACGGCGCGAATGAAACGCGTTTGCTGTCGTCTCCAGAGCCGCTTATGTCACCCTCATGGTCCCCTGACGGCAATAAATTGGCCTATGTTAGCTTTGAGGGCAAACGGCCACAAATATTCATCCAAGATATTTATACTAGTCAGCGTACGCGTATTACAAATTTTCCCGGCATTAACAGCTCGCCCGCGTTTTCACCTGACGGCACCAAGTTAGTCATGGTGCTATCGAAAGACGGAAACCCCGAAATTTACGTAATGGATTTAGCCACGAAAGAATTAGAGCGCATTACACAAAACAGAGCAATAGACACCGAACCTGAATGGACGCCCGATGGTAAAAGTATTGTATACACGTCGGAAAGAGGCGGCAGGCCACAAATTTATGAAGTGAACCTAGCCACAAAGCGTTCAAAAAGAATCACGTTTGATGGTGAGATGAATTTAGGTGCGGCGATTACCCCAGACAACAAACATTTAATTGTCGTAAACCGCACTCAGGGCGACTATCATATCGCTAGACAAGACCGAGAAACTGGCGACATGCTGGTACTCACGAAAACCTTTTTGGACGAATCACCAAGTATTGCACCTAATGGGAGTATGATCATATATAGTACTCTTCATGAAGGACAACAAGTGCTATCTTTGGTATCTCTAGATGGGCGCTTCAAAGCGTTATTACCGGCAACCGACGGGCAAGTTAAATCGCCCAGTTGGTCGCCATTTTTACTGTGATGAAAAGACATATACAATACGCGTCTTTATTCAGCAGTTTTATACTTTAGTTTTTTTACATTAAGGATTTAGTATGCTTACCAATAATAAATTTAGAATAGCTTTAGTTGCGCTAGCAGCCACCAGTTTAATGGCATGTAGTTCTGGACCAAGTGAAGAAGAAATACTTGCAGAGGCAAACCGCCAAGCAGCGGTAGAGCAGGCCGAAGCAGAAAAGTCTCGCATGGAACGAGAAACGGCAACTGTTGCTCGCGCTGAAGCTGCTCGCGCCGACGAAATGACACGCCTCAGGGCTGCTGCAGAAGATCAAAAAGCCACGCTGGTAAATCAGAATATTATCTATTTTGACTTTGACGTGTCTTCTATAAAGCCAGAGTTTATTAGTGTACTTAAAAAGCACGCTGATTTCCTAGTTGCTAACCCCAGCCAAACCATCGTTATTGAAGGTCATGGTGACCAACGCGGTACACCAGAATACAACATAGCGCTAGGTGAACGCCGTGGCCAATCAATAGAAACATACTTTAGTAATGAAGGCGTAAGTATGTCACAAATCACTGTCGTTTCTTACGGTGAAGAAAAGCCTGCGGTTATGGGGACCTCTGAGTATGCAATGGCACAGAACCGCCGTGGTGTAGTAGTATACGAGTAAATGAGTAAACACAATGAATACTAAATTAGTTATTAGTCTCAGTTGTTTTCTAGCAACAGGAGCTTGCCTCGCGCAAGCGCCTGTTGTGGAAGCGCAAAACACTGTTTCAGCGCAAACGTCTTCTTTAAGGACGCCCGCACAAACCGCTAACGCCGAAATTGGTGGTATGTCGGTAGTGCTTGAACAGCGTTTAGCGTCCCTAGAACGTATTGTGGGCTCAAGAACAGAGTCTCAGCAGCGTCTTCAAGCCCAAGTTAATCAGCTACAACGCGACATAGACGAAATGCGTGGCTCCATCGAGCTGCATACTCATCAACTTGAAAAGCTGCTAGAGCGACAGCGCGATCTGTTTCTTGAAATAGACAAAGGTTTTAATAGTACACAGCAGTCTACTTCTGAGCTAGGCGATAACATTGCTAGAAGCACACAGCCATCAGCGTCTGTTGCTTCACGCGCAACTTCACCGCTAGATGCTGTTAACAGTGCTGGTGAGCAAGAAAGTTACCAAAATGCGGTTAATTTAATACTCAAAGATAGAGACTATGTAAAAGCGGTACCTGCTTTTCAAGCTTTTTTAGCGCAGTTTCCTAATAGTGACTCAACTCCAAATGCACATTATTGGCTGGGACAACTACTGTACAATCAACAAAATTACAGCGAAGCTAAAGTGCAGTTTACGCAAGTAGCCAATCGCTTCACTAACTCGCCTAAACGCAGTGATTCATTATTGAAATTAGGCTTAATTGAAAAATCGACTGGTAATGTTCAAGAAGCGAATAGTTTCTTTCAACAAGTGATTAATGAGTACCCTGACAGTACACCTGCAAGACTTGCATCACAGCAACTGGCTAATTAATAGCCAGTTGCTATGGTGATTGCTTACTTTACATTCAATTATACAAAAAAAAGAAAAAAAGACATTTTTAGGTTGCACCCTGTGCTCAGTTAAGTATTATATGCGCCCGTTGCAGAGGTAACTTAGCTGCAACGAGATACAGTCTAAATTGTTTGTTTGATTTTGTGGGTCGTTAGCTCAGCTGGTAGAGCAGTTGACTTTTAATCAATTGGTCGCTGGTTCGAATCCAGCACGACCCACCATTATCAAAACAACAAGCACTCTTGAAGGGTCGTTAGCTCAGCTGGTAGAGCAGTTGACTTTTAATCAATTGGTCGCTGGTTCGAATCCAGCACGACCCACCATCTTCAAGAGATAAGCCTACCGCCATGGTATAAATAGCCCGCTTATATAACTTATCCCCATTTACATTAAACATCCTTTATTTTGTGGTCATTGAAGTGATTTTTTCAGGACTAAGGGGTATAATATTCGAACGTTTTGACTACTCCATTATTGTTATGACTCTTGCTAAAAGAATAGCGCCAGTAGACTATCCCTTTCCAAAGTTGCCAGCGAAGCTTAAAGATGATGAGGAAAGCTTATTAATTGCTGACATTAAACAGTTGCTAATCGCCAATAACGCGGTATTAGTAGCGCATTATTATACTAGTCCCGTTATTCAAGCTTTAGCCGACAGCACCGGTGGATGTGTATCTGACTCATTAGAAATGGCGCGTTTTGGCCGCGATCATAAAGCGCAAAACCTTGTGGTTGCCGGCGTTAAGTTTATGGGTGAAACCGCAAAAATATTGAGCCCAGAAAAATCGGTAGTAATGCCCACGCTAGACGCGACCTGTTCGCTTGATTTGGGCTGCCCAATAGACGAGTTCAGTGCCTTTTGCGATCAGCATCCTGACCGCACGGTTGTGGTATATGCTAACACTTCTGCCGCCGTAAAAGCGCGCGCTGACTGGGTGGTTACTTCAAGTATCGCGCTTGAAATAGTAGAACACCTCGATAGCCAAGGCAAAAAGATACTGTGGGCACCCGATCGCCACTTAGGCGCTTATATTCAAAAACAAACCGGCGCTGATATGCTTATGTGGAACGGGGAGTGCATAGTGCACGACGAGTTTTCAGCTAAAGCACTGTTAAAAGCTAAATACCTTTACCCTGACGCCGGCATACTGGTTCACCCAGAGTCACCCGCTAGCGTGATAGACCTAGCAGACGCAGTTGGTTCAACCTCACAGTTGATAAAAGCCGCGTCTGATATGCCAAACCAAACCTTTATAGTGGCAACTGACAAAGGCATTTTTTACAAAATGCAGCAAATGGCGCCGGGTAAGACCTTTATTGAGGCTCCAACCGCTGGAGCGGGCGCAACGTGCAAAAGCTGTGCTAACTGCCCATGGATGGCAATGAACGGCTTGCAGGCCTTAAAAGAGTCCTTAATAAGCCGAGTTGGCAAGGAAGTCTTTGTAGATCCTACTTTAGCTGAGCGTGCTATGGTGCCTTTAAATAGAATGTTAGATTTTGCGGCGAAGTTGAAAATGCAGGTTAAGGGTAATGCTTAGTAGCAGGTGACGATTTTTTGATTAAAAACAGGTGAAAAGATTGTTTTATGGATGATTTACAATCTTTACTTGCAACCAACATTGGTTTTACCTAACATACGCGCCGCGGGCTTATAAAGCCCGTGCTTAAAAATTTGGAGAGGTGGCTGAGTGGCTGAAGGCGCACGCCTGGAAAGTGTGTTTAGGGTTAAACCTAACGAGGGTTCGAATCCCTCTCTCTCCGCCAGATAATCACAGAAGCCCGGTTTTTCGGGGCTTTTTGCGTTTATTATCTGGTGAAGAGTAAAAACTCTGCCACAGAACTCTGTCATATTAAGGGCAGAGCAGCATGCAAAAGCGAAACTTCTCATATCTTTATTAGTACAAAAATTAAGCAAATTTATTTTTTCAGATCAGCACGGGTGTTTTTAATAAGATGGGCTACTGTAGTCATAGTGTTGTGGTTGATATTAGCATCTCACAGCCGCTGAAAAGTTTTGCTTGCGTTTTCTTATCTGAAATTTTTTGACTCGCACAGTATAAGCATTATCAAATGCTTTACATTGGATCTAAAGTTAACAGGAATCGCCGTTGTTCTAATGAATCTTGCGGTGAGCGATGTACTGCCCCTCTGCCTTCATTTTTCGGCCATGCGTCCCCTTTCAGCAAAATCACATCACCTTGTTTAGCGCTTATGATTTCATGCTCGCTCGTTCCTTTGCCGTACTTCTGTGTTTGATGTGAAGATTCAATATCAGATAAAGTATTATGGGGCAGCCACTCGGTTCCTTTACCAACGTAAGTGCAGATGAGTCGGCCGCTTATTTTATCTGTATGAAACCTCGGGCACATTGCATGGTCAAGCGTTGCCAATCTTAAACCCACAGACGAGCAGTCAAATATGCAGCACATCATATCTGTCAATAAATGCACGTCCGCAAGGAAGGCTGGCTTGTACTGTGAGTCGGGCAATAAATTGTTCAGTATAGAAACAACCTCGTCAGGCGACATTGCACGGATTATTTTTATTTGATGTTCAGCAAGTAATGCAGAATACTTATATACAGGCTCAGAAAGCTTGCGTTGCCATCCACACACATTGACCTCTTCGGCAAAGAAATTCGTAAAAATATCGTGATGATGCGACATGCAAGTGCTTGAGTGTTTTTCGATTTGAGCCGCAATCATCCGGCAATCTCCCATAATGGAAATGGGTCGGGTAAACTCCGCCAACCCTTCGGGCCTTCTAACATTTCTTCTTCCGTTAATAAGCATTCATCTAGCGCCTTTTGCGTTTCTGATTGATTCAAACCTTGACCAACAAACACCAATTCCTGACGAATTAAATATCCAGACAGCAAGGTAACCGGTAAGCGATTGTCATCGATAGATGTGTGTATAGTTTCGTTCATAGATATTCCAGTTGATCATATTCATTACAAGATAGCCCAATAGCACATTTACTTAAGAAGTCGCTTCAGGCTTTGTTAGGTTTAGACTAAGCACATGCGCGGCGATAAGACTAGTCGAACCTAGCATCGTCAACCAAACTTCATTAACACCATGATGAAATTGTGCAATAACGATTGTGATAAAACCGGCACTAGCCAGTATGAGTAGCCATTGATTTCGCGTAGCTAGCCATCGCTTGGGTATACTGCTTAGCGCAATTATAAGCACCGGAAGTAACAGCAGTTTATGTACCCATTCTGCTTCTAAGGCGCCTAAAAACATATTTGTGCCCATCAACAAGATGAGTATTGGCGTTAGCAAGCAATGACAAAGGCACAAGGACGAGAAAAAAATACCAAGTTTGTCTTTCATAAATAATGAGTATTCTTATGTTGATTGAATAATTGTTATAATATAACATTACTTTTAAAGGCAATACAACACAAGATAATTCAAAACACAGAGCCCTTGATATTTTTGGAAAAGGTTCATCATAGAGCTGAAAAGGTTGATATGAATATGAAAAAAATGACGCGATTAACGCGGGCTTTAATTACGGCAGCTATTGCATTTCAAACAGTGGCTTTGCAAGCTGGGCCTCATGTACATGGTGAAGCGCAGCTTACCATCGCGATGGAAAATACCAGCTTACAAATACAATTAATTGCGCCAGCTTCCGATGTTGTTGGGTTTGAGCACCAGCCTACGACTTCCAAAGAGCTAAAAAGCTTTGCCGATGCAAAAGACGCTTTATCGCAGGTAGCTGGATTGTTTGTGATGACGGGTGGTCGCTGTGAGTTATTTGATGTGGAAATTAATATGCCAGGCGCAGTAGACGCACAATATGATGCACATGAGTATCACGCTGTGCATAATAATATTGTTGCTAGTTACGACTTTCAATGTGTAAGCCTAGAAGAATTATCGAAAATAGAGATAAACTTTTTTGATATGTTTCCCGCAATATTACGCATTAATAGCATATGGATTAACGAGTGTTCGCAGGGTAGTCAAGTATTAACAAATGCGGTTAGGCAAATACATGTGTTGTGGTTGAATTAGCATGACGCTTCAATAAAGGATAAACTCCAACTTATTGAGGTGTAAAAATGACTAAACGTACAAATTGCGTATTTCGGTGAAAACAATCGTGACATAGAGGGGAAATGGGTGATCGATTTCAGCCGAAACGTGCACAAATAAGAATTACCCGTGCGATTTTAACACTACTTTGTGTGCACACCTACTAAGTGACAGTCAATTTGAATGACTGTTCAAGTTGACTGCCGCGCTATGACTCTCTATTGATAGGCTGTTTAACTTGAATGAAAAGTGTCATGCACTAAATAATAAAGCGCAGTTGTTAAAGTTAGCATCCTTTGTCACACCTCAAATCTTCTTATTTTAAAATTATTTATGCTGCGATTGCAAAAAATAAGCGTGTATAGTACATATTTAACAATGTAAATCTACAAAGAGACTTTAAGTGGAAACAGTTCTAAACCCTAGCGTAGTTGAAATAATCCAGCTGGCCTTAGCGCCTATTTTCCTAATTGTTGGTATTGGCAATTTGGTCAACGTTGCTACTGGCCGCGTGTCGAGGATAATAGATAGAGCAAGATGGTTTGGCAATTTGGCAAGAGAGCAGCCAGAGCGGATAAATGAGAAAGCAATACTTGAAATCCGATCGTTAAACAAGCGCATGACGTTTGCCAATTGGTCAATAAATTTTTTGATTGGGTCAGCAGTAATCACCTGTTTAAGCGTTATGCTTATAATGGTTAACGGATTGATTAGCGTTAATCTAGATCTTCTAGTTATTATCACCTTTATGACCTGTCTGTTATTCCTAACAGGGGGCTTGATTGCCTTTTTTCTTGAAGTTAGCTTGGCAACAGCAACGTTGAAAATAAGAGCCGTGGATTTAAGCCAGTTTAAAAACGATAAGCTTTAGGCGAGTGGTTTACTATTGATGTACGATGCAAGAGATCTTATCCGAACAGGGTAAACAATTACGTAAATTTGTAGAGTGCTAGTTTTGACGCTTTATCCACACACATTTTGAAAAGAGCTGGATTTTCACATGCTCTTTTTAAAAGGTGATGGCACAGAATAAACGTAAACAGATTTATCTAATCAACATGTAAAGCCGATCAGTGTAAACACCGGTCTAAAAGCGCTATTTTCCTCTCCCTATTGTCGCTTAATAGTTTGTTATCTAATGCGTTTTGTTTACCAAAAACCCCTACAATATCTAAATGTTTTAAACGTGCAGTTGCAATGTATATCATTTGCAAGCATAATTACCCATTAGTAATATCTAATGGGTAATTATTTAAATGGACCTAAAAAAGCTAGAAAATAGCTCAAAAGAGGCTGAGTCACTTCTAAAGACATTAGCAAACTCTAATAGGTTGATGATTTTGTGCTACTTGATAAAAGGGCCTATGACCGTCTCAGGCTTAAGCGAATCTTTAGCCTTGTCACAGTCGGCTGTGTCGCAGCACCTGCTGAGACTAAAACAAAGTGATATCGTGTTGGTGGAGTCTAAGGGTAAACACGCTTGGTATCGTATCGACAGCGCAGAGGTAACGGCCCTAATGGCAGTTATCCAATTAATTTACTGTAGAAATGAAGAGGATTTACTATGAGCGTTCGTGAAATTTCAGCGAAGCAAGCTAAAGAGATTATTGAACAAGAAAAAGCGCAGCTTATCGATGTTAGAGAGCCGGCTGAACATGCTAATTTGCATATACCTAACGCCAAACTTTATCCAGGCGGGCGTATCAGTGCCAAAGGCATTGAAGATCCTGAACAAGCGCTGATTATTTACTGCCAAAAAGGCGGCCGTGGTAAAAGTGCGTGTGAAAAGCTGCTAAGTGAAAATCCTAGCCTTAAAGTTTATAACATCACGGGCGGTATTGAACATTGGCAGGAGTCTGGCTTTGACACACAAAAAGGCACCAGCAATGTGCTGCCGCTTGACCGACAGGTTCAGCTAAGTATTGGCACTATGCTGCTGATGTTTAGTATTCTAACGCTAGCAGTCGCGCCGGCTTTTGTATGGGCAGTTACCTTTATCGGCATGGGCTTATTTATCGCAGGCAGTACTGGGTTTTGTGGATTAGCTAGAGTGGTTGCAATGATGCCTTGGAATCAAAGAGTTTAACACGTCAATTATTTTTTTATTAGCGCCAAAAGTGGTCGCAGCCGCGCACCGTTTTGCTTGGACTTAAATTGGTATTACTATCGGTGCTGCGCTAAACGCTAAATTTAATTGGACCCACAAAACCAAGAAACTTAATCGCAAGCATTGCCTATTCACTCTGCTTAAGAATATTTCTTTGCTCGCTTTATTCTAGTTCGTTATTTATATGTTCTTTGGATTAGTCATCGCAAAGCTAGTATAAAAACAATGAATTTAATGCCTGTTGCATATGGCAAGCTTATCGTTTATTTTCTGTATATCCTACATCTATTATCCAACAGGCTGGCGCATGACCTTGAATTTTGTTCGCGTATTTTCATTACTATTACTCTTTTTGGCCTTGGCGGGATGCCAGCCAGCAGATAATCAATCCACAGATGCTTTAGATGAGGGCCTGCAGTCTTCAGCGAATCAAATTGCCGACCTCGTTCTAACGGGCGGTACTGTGCTCACTGTTGATACCAATCAGCCTGAAGCCGAAGCGATTGCCGTTAAAGATGGCCGTATTCTTGCCGTCGGCAGCATTGATGAGATCGCAAACTTCATTGGTAAGTCTACCGATGTAATTGATCTGGATGGCCGCGTGGCCATGCCGGGATTTATTGAAGGGCACGGACATTTCCTGGGCTTGGGCCAAGCGCTAATGATACTAGACCTAATGCCAACCCGCAGTTTTGAAGAGATTGTCACCATTGTGGCAGACGCTGCCGCTAATGCTGAGCCTGGCGAATGGATTGTTGGGCGCGGCTGGCATCAAGAGCGTTGGGGCAAGACAGATGAACCACTATATGACGGTGTTCCTCATCATCGAAGCTTAAGTGGGGTCAGTCCAGACAACCCGGTGATTTTATTTCATGCCAGTGGTCACGCTGCCTATGCTAACGCAATGGCCTTAGCGTTGGGCGCAATTGAAGACGACACGCCCAACATAGAGGGCGGTACTATTGTGCGAGACAATAACTTAGATGCCACAGGCTTTTTGCGTCAAGCCGCGCAGGTGCCTATTCGTGCGCTGCTAACCCAAGCACAAGCAAGCCTAAGTGAGGACGAGCTCCAAGCGCAGTTTGAGAGTCAAGTTGAATTGGCGGGTCAAGAATCACTGCGTCACGGTGTCACCAGCTTTCACGATATGGGAACGAACTTTGCCGACATCCAACGATTGAAATTGATGGCTGAAGCTGGGCAACTGCCGGTTCGTTTGCATGTTGCCGTGCGTCATGAAACCAACGATGCATTACGCGCACGCGTTGCCGACGTGCGTATGATTGGTCATGCCAACGGTTTTCTAACGGTGCGGGCGCTCAAGCGCAATATCGATGGCGCGCTTGGCACCCACGGGGCATGGTTGTTAGAGCCTTATGCCGACAAGCCTGAAACCTCCGGACTACCACAAACATCTTTAGCTAACTTGCGCGAAACCGCAGAAATAGCGCTGGAAAACGGCTTTCAGCTTAATACTCATGCAATAGGTGATCGCGGCAACCGCGAAGTAATGGATTTATACGAAGCCTTATTAAGCACGCGCCCAAACGAAGACCTGCGCTGGCGAGTTGAACATGCCCAAACTCTGCACCCTGACGAAGCGCCGCGCTTTGCTAAGCTTGGTGTTATTGCCTCCATGCAAGGCGTGCATGCAACTTCAGACGGTCCGTGGGTTGAACAACGACTAGGTGAAGATCGCGCCCAAAACAGAGCCTATATCTGGCGTTCGCTGCTTGACGCTGGAGCAACCATCTGCAACGGTACTGATGTGCCGGTTGAAGCAATCTCGCCAATAGCCTCCTACATTTCGTCCGTTACTCGGCGCATGTCCAACGGCGAGCAATTTTTCCCAGAGCAATCCATGGGTCGAATGGAAGCACTGTATTCATACACTATGGGTTGTGCAAAAGCTGTCTTTGATGATGATGAACTTGGCAGCCTCACGCCAGGCAAACGCGCCGATATTGTCGTGCTTAACGCCAATCCACTGACGGTGAGTGAAGAACAACTGTCTGCACTTGAAGTTGAAATGACGTTAGTGGGTGGTGAAGTGCGCTACTTGGCCAGTGACGAGGCGCTATAAAATACCCAAGCATTTTACATTTTTAGAGGCCAAAGGCACAATTTTTGCCGGCTATTTTTGTCGATATTGCCATGCTGACACATGCTTGTCGCCAGGGTTTATATTCATCCTACATTTACGAGTGCGTGCTATGCTAAAGTTAACAGTAATAAAGGTTTAGTTTTAATAAATTTGTGAACATTATTTAAGAGCAAAATACAAAGCATAAATAGTGACTGCATTTTTGAAAGTTCGTCATCATCTAAATTTCTCAAGAGAAAATGTGCAAATCACTGCAGCATCTAAAAATATCGACACCCGTGGTTAACGCTATACCTATTGTAAAGGAAATAGTTATATGACAAATAAGTTGGCGCATCGCGTTGCACAAATTGCCCCCTTTCAGGTAATGGAAATACTGGCGAGGGCAAAGGAGCTTGATGCATCTGGTGAAGATGTGATTCATTTAGAAGTCGGTGAGCCTGACTTTACCGCAGTAAATTCTGTAGCCAATGCAGGCATGGATGCGATCCAATCACGCCAAACAGGGTACACGTCCGCGACTGGCTTGGCAGAACTAAAGCAAGCCATAGCCACTCATTATCTTAAAAAATACCAAGTAGCGCTTAACCCCCAGCGTATTATTGTAACGCCAGGCGCTTCGGGTGCACTTTCACTATTGGCCTCTTTAATGGTGAATGCGGGAGAGCAGGTAATGATGCCCGACCCATGTTATCCGTGTAATCGTCACTTTTTAATTCAAGTTGGGGCAAAAGCGCAGCTCATCACTACTAAGGTTGAAGATGCCTTTGCAATTGATTTACAGACCTTAGCCAATCACTGGCAAGGCTCAACGACGGGTTTGTGGCTAGCGTCGCCAGCTAACCCAAGTGGCTGTGTTTTATCGAAAGACTACATTGCCAAAGCTTACCAAAAGGTAAGTGCGCTTGGCGGTCATTTAATGGTAGATGAAATTTATCAGGGCTTAGTGTTTGAAGGGGAAGATTTCAGTGCGCTGTCCATAGCAGATGACATTTTTGTGATCAATAGTTTCTCCAAATTTTTCGCCATGACCGGCTGGCGCTTAGGATGGATAGTGGTGCCTGAATGGGCAATTGAAGCAGCGACAAAACTGGCTCAAAACTTCTTTATTTCCGCGCCTACCGTTTCTCAATACGCCGCGCTTCAGGCCTTTAGCGATGACGCCATGGCGCAATATGAACACAGGCGCTGTGAGCTTAATGAGCGCCGAAAGGCCCTGCTTGAAGGCCTAGCTAATATTGGACTTCCCGCCGCGGTGCCTGCTCAAGGTGCGTTTTATGTTTATGTCGATGTGTCGCATATTACCAGCGACGCCAAGGTGTGGTGTTTAGCATTATTAGAGGCTGAAAAAGTAGCATTAACGCCCGGTGCAGACTTTGGTTATCATGAATCTGAAAAATATGTTCGCTTCGCTTATACCGCGAGTGTTGATAGATTGCACGAGGCGATTAAGCGTATTAGCCGGTTTTTAGCATCGCCTGTGTAAGTGAACTGATCACTTTTTTGAAAAGCGTAGAATGACTAATGATCTAAATAGTTGTTTATAAAAATCAGCGTCACTGATGGCATGGTATGCGTAACTTGTTTAATCTAAGGTTAACTTTATTCGAAAAAACGGCGCCGCAATGATGAATGACGAATAATGAATTTTTAGACTATTGTAAAAGTGAGCTAACAAACAGTTTACACAATACGAAATTACGAAAGCCAGACGACAAACAAAAATACCGTACTGAAGGGCTTTTACATGCCGCTAGACTGATGGGACTTATGTCAGTTCAACAAGTAAGCCATATGATTGCAACCCAACATCAAGCTTTTTTGGGGAAAGTGTGGAGCAACGACAAGCGCGTAAGGCTACATTAGCGAAATTGAAAGATATGTCATTGGATAATTATTTCGATATTCCTGCAATAGAGCGCAATCAGTAGTTTTTTAGAGGCAACTGTATACCGATAAAAGGACCTTCATACCGTCAAATTCATAGTAGTAGCCAAGTTAAAGGCCTTATTTCAAAACAAAAACTTACCTGGGTCTGAAAATATCTCTTACTTGAATTCCAAGCTCTAGGGCCTTTATTGCATCAAAAGATTCAAACGCAACGGCGCAATTATTGTTAATCATCGTGCGCCAAATATAACGCATATTGTCAGGATTTTCGCCTAACCAAAATTGCTCGCTTAGTTTCAAGTAATTTAAAACGGGTTCGGTATAACCATCCCTTAAAATATGTCTGATAAAATAAATGTCTGGGCCAAAAGAACTTAGTGTGGCCGAGTCTGCTCCGTCAATCGATGCTAACATTTCTGAAAACGCAGTTTTTGTGTCGCCTTGTCGGTATGCAATCCATGCTCGTGCGATTGCAATGGCGTGGTCTTCGTCGCTAAATCCATCAAATATAGACACAGCAACTTTTTGGTCAACGCGCAACTCGTCACCATGAGCTAACAAACGCTCTATATTAGTTTGCACTACATCGACAGGATCAAATTGTGCACTATATTTTAAATGCCTTGATAAATCGCTAATAGCTCGAAAGGGGTTTGTATTATTTTCAAAACTACTTTTGTATTGTGTTAATGTTTGTGAATATAGGCGTGAACTGCTGGAAGTGAAATGAGCAAAGCGGCTAGCCATATATTGGTCGTAGTCTGGGTCGTCGCAGCCAAGTTTATAATCTGCACTAAGTTGCGGAGCTAATAAAATCACAACAAGGAATATTAGGGATCTTGATCTTAAATTCATTTTCTATTGAAGTTATGTCTAAAATATTTATATCTTGCTCGAGTTCATTTAGATCGTTTTGATCATAACATTGGTGATGATCGTCTTTGATTTAGTCACCGAATAGGTGGCTTTTGGGATGCTGGAAATTCGTCCGATCCGAAAGAAACCGAGTTCGTCGCCATTAAGGGCGGCTCAGGCTCAGGAAAACCGACCTTAATGAATGTGCTTGGCTGCTTAGACACGCCTAACAGTGGCGCTTACAAACTCGACAGTAAAGACGTGGCCAGCACGTCTGACAATGAGTTATAGAAAACACCATAGGCCCTAAGAAATGTTGGGCACGTAGTAATTACAAATTCAATGGATGGAATAAGAGGGGTAACATAGCAGAGCAGGGCAACTCGGTGGTGCTGTTTGGTGGCGCGGCTTTGCAGGCCCAGCTTATTGCCAATGAAGAGAACCTTGATCGCTTACTGCTTGAATATGAAGAACTAAAAGTTTAGCAAGACCAAAACGTTATTGACCTCACTGGCTCGGGGTTTGTGTTGCCTTAAAAATCTTGCGCCGCTGCAAGGCTTGTTTATTTATTTCCAAGCGCTTGTCATTACTTGCGTCTCTCCACGCGAGTATACCTTGGATAGAGCGAAAACAGCCTTCGCAGACATCCTGCGGATCTAGCTTGCAGTGTCCAATACAAGGGGATGTAACTACAGTTTTTTCATTCATGGCGCCACGACAATTATGTGCGCCATACTCTAAACAGACGCAAAAAAATAATAAGAGGAAGGCTTTGTGCTCAGCACTACTGCTCATAAAGTCTTCCACAGCTTTGTTTAACAGACCTTTGGTCTAGTTTTCCTATACCTTACTGTCCAATATTAGCATCTATGTCGTCTATGCCACCTATGTTTGTGGCAAAAAGCACGCCTGTATACGACGGTGCATCAAATTCGTCATTTGCCTCTGCAAATTGGTATACCACTCTTTCGTTGTTTATCCATGTAATGGTCGTTAACTCGTCTTCGCTGTCGGGATAATCACCGTGTTTAACGAAGTCGATTAAGGGAATTTGTGAGGGCAGTGCTGCGGCTAAAACGATACTGCTAGATATAAAACTGGTTGCGACAAAGAAAAATAAAAACGTAATAGCCCTGATCATTAATAGTAATCCGTTTAATTAAAGTGGCGTTAATGCGCTAATTGACTAACTTTGTCGCTTATCGATAGTGAATATACCAAAACATTTTGTAATATTCGAATGCTTAGGCTATTTTTATGGTTCACAAATTAATACCTTAGTGTAGTTTAGCTCGGTTAACACTTAGAGTTTTTGATCTTTGTAGTAAAATGCCACTGGGTGGAAATTTAGTTATTAAGTGACTCCATTACTTTATTGATCAATATCAAGAGTGTGAAGAAGAATTTTACATATACTTCATCATAGTAAAATGTGTTGGTGAAGCCGGGGGCTGTGAACGTGACGTAAGTCAAATTAACAAGCCTTGATAAAAGCTTCTATTAAATATATCGTAAATGAATAAGGTGGTGGATATGAGCGCAGAAACGCAAGTGAGTGATTCTTTCAACTGGTGGTATATGTTAGGTATTGTTGGCACGCTGGTGGTAATGTGTTTGTCGCCCTACTTAATTTTTATAGCAAAACTTATTTTCACAGCAAATAGTTAAGTTTATTATCAAAAAGAATAGTCAAGATTTGTGCATTCACCACACGTGCGCTTTTATAACAAGTGCGCTTATGCGAACTAACTTAGTGTAAGAGCAGACTAGAGCGTTCAGCTATTTCATTTAAAAAAACACACTTGATGACGGTGTATACGGCCCCAATTTTAACGAACCCGTATACGGTATCACACTTATGCAGCATTACATTAAGTCGCCAGACTCTTGCACTCTTTGTCGCAAATAATACGCAAGTTACCGCTATCAAATCTACTGCGTTTTATAAAGTATTTGACGCATCGTATTCCTTTAGCATAACCTTTGAGGTAAGCTCATCTTTGTAGTTAATTTCGTAGTTAATAATTATGCTTATGCTTATTACCAATACATGAATCAATATATTTTTAATATAGAGAGTAGTCAACATGAGCAATATTTTAGTGTTTTTAGGAATTTTTATAGCCGGTGGCGCAATTGGCTTTGCCATTTATCACATAAGCTTTGGTAAAAAAAAGGCCAGTAAGCAGCAGCAAGAATTAGCGCAAAGTAAAGCCGAATTAGAGCAATATAAGTCTAAAGTAAACGATCATTTCATGAATAGTGCTAACCTCATGCAGGGGGTTGCTAGCAGTTATCAAGCGCTTCACAACCATATGGCGACCCAATCACAGTCGCTGCTTAATGACAACGACACGGTGCGCTTTCCACGTTTAAACGAAATTCCGCAGGAAAGCCAAGAAAAAACGGTCCTGACTAATAGTGACGATGATACCGAACAGTCAGTGCCGGTGGTGAAAGAAAACACTCCTCAGGATGCCGATACTAGCGTTGAAGCATCCCCTAGCGATGCGCCCGCATCGGATGTTAACAACGAAGCAGCAAACAGCCAAGAAAAACACCTAGATACCCGCGAAAAAGCAGCACATGCCAATGAAGATACAGTAGATGGCATCGATAACACACTCGATACAAGTGATAAAAAAGGGGGCGCTAGCGCTCCCCCCGAAGAAAAGAAATAGTTTGCCTGTGTAATCCCTTTTCTAGAGTAAAGCGTAAACGACATACAGCAAATAATAAAATTTTGCATTTTTATCTAAAAAACTAGAATAAAAATCAATTTATTACGATTCTATGCGTGAACGTAAAACACATACCAAAAAGGACTTACATGAGACCCACATATCAGCACTTGTTTAAACCAAGCTTAATCAGTGTAGCCCTTGCAGCGGTGCTATGTGCTCCCCTTTCGGCGCAGCAAGCACAAAGTCAGATGCAAGAAGATGAAGCCGTTGAAAAAATTATGGTTACCGCCACCAAGCGCAGCCTTGCAATTGAAGATGTACCATTTTCTATTAATGCCCAAACGCAAAAAGACATAGAGCGTTCAGGTGCAAACAGCTTAGAGGATATTTCGCGAAACATAGCGAGTATATCTATTCAAAACCTCGGTCCTGGTCAAAGCCAAGTATCTATGCGCGGCGTTTCAGCAGGACAAATTGTGCGTGACCAGCCTGGCGTAAAAGAGCAGGTAGGCGTTTATTTAGATGAAAGTGTCATTTCACTTTCTTTATTCACTCCTGATTTAGACTTTTTTGACCTTAGCCGAGTGGAAACTCTGCGCGGGCCGCAGGGCACTCTTTTTGGATCAGGCTCCATTGGCGGTACTTTACGTTATATTACCAATCAACCCGAAATAAACAGTTTCGATGCTAAAGTGGAAGTCAACGTTAACACTAAAACCGACGGCGGTAATGGCAACCATGTAAAAGCGATGGTGAACGTGCCCCTAGTTGACGACACCTTGGCCATGCGCGCAGTGGTGTATCGTACGGGCTACGCTGGCTTTATTGATGCACTGGGTGAAAATGGGGTGCTAGAAGAAGATGTTAACGACGGCTTCAGACTAGGCGGTCGTGTTGCGTTTAAGTACACGCCAACTGAAAATATCACCATTACCCCCAGAATCATCTTACAAGACATCAGTGTTAATGGCTCAAATCGTCAAGAGGTGTTTAACTTATTTGCCAACCCGAACACCACCACTAGACCAGCCATAAGCTTGGGTGAAAGACAGCAGTATTTGCTGCTTCAAGAAGACTTTAAAGACGAAACGCTCATTGCTGATTTAACCGCTGAGTACGCCAGTAACTTTGCCAATTTCACCTTTGTTTACAGCTACACAGACCGCGATATTTTAATGAGCCGAGATGCTAGCTCACTTTCTGGCAGTGTTAGTATCGATTTAGGTTTTCCTGACGAAGCGGTTCTTTTACCCTCAAATCTGCGCGATCAAACTCAAGTTACCCAAGACACCTTTGAGCTGCGGGCCGCATCTAACGATGAAAGTGACTTAACGTGGGTGGCGGGTATATTTACGTCTGATACCGAACGCAATTACCAGCAAACTTTGCCCACACCGGGATATGATGCCTTCACCGATGCCACATTAGGCGCCGGAACAGCAGCGTCCGTCGCGAATGGTTTTGAAGCTAACTCACCCTATAATGCGTCTTTACCCTATGATTTATCGCAAACCGCTGTATTTGGTGAGTTGAATTATGCATTTACTGACAAACTAATAGTTACCTTAGGCAGTCGCTGGTACGATTTTGAAGAAACGCGTCGTTTCACTACCGGGGGCTTGTTCTCAAATAGCGATGACCAAACTGATTCAACTACATCCGACGGCTTTACTTCACGTGTTATTGCACAATATGAGCTTAACGATACCGTAAACTTGAATGCACAAGTGTCACAAGGTTTTCGTTTAGGCGGCGTGAACGACCCTCTAAACAGAAGCTTATGTAACACTCAAGACTTAGACGTGTTTGGTGGCTTCCAAGAGTATAAGGATGAGACACTCACCAACTACGAGATAGGAATGAAGTCATCAGGGCGCGGCTGGGGCGCGAACGTGTCGGCTTTTTATGCTGACATTGAAGATCTTCAGGTTACGCTAGACGCAGGTTCTTGCTCTTCGCGCATATCCTTTAACGTGCCAAAATCGACTAGCCAAGGTATTGAATTTGAATTGACCCGTCAGGCGACTAAGAACTTATTTGTGTCGTTTGCCGGTAGCTTTATACAGGCAGAATTTGGCAGCACCGTATTTGACAGTAACGGCGATGTGCTAGGCGGCGTCGCGGACGGTAACCGCTTAGCGTCAGTACCAGAAACGTCATTTGCTATTTCAAGCACGTATGAGTTTGATGAGCCTTTGTTTGGCTCTAGTGCAACCTACATTCAGGGTTCGTACCAGTTTGTGGGTGATCGTATTACGCAGCCAAGTGACCAAATAGCAGGCGCGGGCAACTTCCAATCGGGTCTTGCTTTTGGCGGTGCCACAGGTAATGAAACCACTGAAGTTGATTTGATGTTAGACCAATACGATACGCTTAATTTAAGTACGGGCTTGGTGTATGACGAATTCGAACTACTGTTTTATGTTAACAACGTATTTGATGAAAACGCGCTGTTATCCTTTGACCGTGAACGTGGCGGCAGAGCTCGTTTGGGTTACCGTATTGGTGAGCCGCGTACTATTGGTGCGACCTTTAGAATGTTCTTTCAATAGGAAACTGATTACTAGACTAAACGTAAATACCGTTACATGAAATATCAAAAGGAGCGTTTAATCACGCTCCTTTTTTCGTATAAGTGAGGTCTTATGACGCAACTACATGGGCATAAGTACATGTCTTATCGCTTGCGCATCACGGGCCTATTTAACCAAAGGAAGCTACATTTGTATGAATTACTCGGCATGTCAGCCAATGTCCCCACCGATATTTGTTTTAGCTTTGCTGGGCTTTTAGAGCGCGGTGGCCGAACGTGCCCGCAACTGGACCCATGCGCATAATGGTCAGTTAAGTGATTACTGTGCATTTATTTTTTGATCCTTAAGTATCTGCACTTGCAGGGGTAACAACATCTCGGCAAGACTCATCAACAAATTCTAGTTCAATTGTGGTGTGCACGTAGAATAAAATAGTGTTAATCACTGGAAATGGAAAATACCACATTGTGCAGCGCGAAGCAGCAAGATGCTTCTCTTTACAATACCCACGAATAGTCTAGGATAATATTTATAAACACGCAATAAAACAGTCACATGAATTATAAAAGCAAACTTCAAACGCAACGCTTTAGCAGCTCATCAGTAGCAGGGCGCGACTTTAACGAAGAAATGGAAAGCGACAGAGGCCGCGCCATTCATTCGCCAGCACTGCGTCGCCTGCAGCAAAAAACGCAAGTGTTTCCCCTTGAAACTAACGCCGCGGTCAGAAGCAGGCTCACCCACTCTATGGAAGTGCAGCAGGTGGGCCGCTATATTGCCAAGCAAGTGCTTAAGGTCATTGACAAGCAAAATTTGGCCGAACAATACGGACTTAAAGGTAAGTTTGATGGTTTCATTAGTGCAGTAGAAATTGCCTGTTTGCTGCACGACGTAGGCAATCCTCCTTTTGGTCACTTAGGTGAAGAGGCGATTAATAAGTGGGCTATATCCTCTGTTGTGCCAATTTTCGTGCAAAACTTTGGCGACGCCTGTATTGACAACGCATATGTGCGCGATATTAAAACCTTTGAAGGTAATGCGCAAGGCTTGCGGGTACTGCACAGCCTGCAAAGTCTTAATCTTACCTATTCTCAATTAGCCTGCTTGTTAAAATATACAGGCCCGGCGTGCGACACAAAGCCAGAACAAGGCAGTGAATTCGCCTATCGTCAAAAAAAGCCAGGGTATTACCTGTCTGAGAAAGAAATAGTAGACAGTATAAATGAGGCTTTGGATATAGCGCCGGGGTGTCGTTTCCCACTCACATACATTATGGAAGCTGCAGACGATATAGCCTATTGCATTGCAGATTTAGACGATGCGCTTGACAAAGGTCTTATAAGCGTACCAGAGCTGCATGGCTTAATTAAACACAAGTGGGAAAAGCATTGCGAAGCACACTTTAATGATAACAGCGCGCGCAGTAACGCTTATTTGCTCGATATTTCGCAAAGCGCGCTTGAGAAATACCATAAGGCTGAATTCAATAAGAGCCACCAGTATATTCTTTCATTGCGAACCCGCTTAATCAACGACTTGTCTGAATATGCCACAGCGCGCTATATCGATAATCATGCGGCAATCTTTGACGGGCGTTTTGACGAGCCTTTACTCAAAGGAAATAATGAGTTTGCATGGGCCACTAAAACTCTCAAGAATATTGCGGTAGAACGTGTTTTTTCAACCAAAGAAGTGCAGCGCTTAGAAGTAAAAGGCTTCAACATCATTGTTGGCCTGTTGAACATTTATACGCCACTGCTTAACCTAAGCGGCGCTGACTTTCGCACGCTAATCGCCAATAAATCGATAAAGGGCGCGCCATTAGAAAGCCGCTTATTTCAAGATCTGCCGGGCACCAATATTCGCCGTTACCATTTGTGTATGGATCAGCTAACGCAGCGCAGCGAGCTTAATGACAACTTGGAACTATTAGAGTTGTACTATCGTGCCCGCATCGTTATTGATTATGTCAGCGGCATGACCGATCATTTTGCGCTAAGTGAGTATCGTGAGCTTACGGCTATTAGTTGAGTATACTTATACTTTAAATTCGAAATCAGCATCTATGGCTTCGGTTTCAGCCGCGGTGGCGATAATTTTGGCTTCGTCCAATGTTAATATTTTACGAGATTTCATTTGATATTTCATTTTACATAACTCTTTGCTTAATTGTTAAAACATGGTGGACGGCTTCGCGGCCAAACCCTTAGGCTTTAACGCTTGGGGGTGACGCCTCCTATACTGTCCGTAATTTTGGCGGCGGCTTGTTTTACCCGGTGGCCAATTTCAGCAATAGAATTGTTGAGAAAACTAACTGTTGGCCCAGATACAGAAACACCGGCAATGGCTTCTGAAAAAGAATTGTAGATAGGCGCTGCTATACACTGCATGCCCAAAAAGCGTTCCTCATCATCAAGTGCCCAGCCACGCTGTTTGATTATCTCAAGCTCGGCAAAAAGTGCGCTTGGTGTAGTAATCGTTTTCGCTGTAAATTCGGGACATCCTTTCTTTTGCAAAATTTTCTCAACTTCAGCTCTGGAGAAATTGGCCAAAAGTGCCTTGCCAATCCCTGAGGCATGCATAAAGCCGCGTGTTCCGGGCAGAAAGAAGGCTCTGATAGGTTTGTGAGACTCGATCTGGCTGATAAATACGACATCCCCATTATCGGCAATCGCTAGGTTAGTGGTTTCGCCGCTTTGCTGGGCAAGATCACGCATAACGGCGCGTGCAGAATCGACTAAATTCGTGCGCTCAAGGTAGGAGCTTCCCACTCGAAATGCTTCAAGACCGACCGCCCAGTGCTGCGAAGCAGCGTCAAGCTCTACAAACCCATGTTTTTGGAGAGTGCTCAACATACGGTGCGCGGTGGAAGGGGGCATACCGACACTTAATGCAAGATCGGTAAGGCTGAGTTCGCCTTCCTTTGACAGCGTGACTAATAGACTAATGCCGCGATCAAGTGCCTGGATAGTGCCACCAGACAGGTCGCTGAATTGAGACTTTGGTCTTCCGCGTGGTTTTTTGCTTGCTGGTTGTTCGGCCATGGGGTTACAATTTTATTTTTTGTTGTTTTAAAGATGTTTCCATTTATTGATTTAGTTGTCAATAAAAACATATTAACCTCCACAGAACATGAGTAAAAATATTTAATCATTAAAACGAAAATAGTTTCCAATAAAAGTTGCTTTAATATCTCGTTCGATTATAGTTTTGTTAAATCAATAAATCTTGGAACACATTATGCGCGATTTAAATCCGGTCTTTATTCCCGGCCCCACTAATATGCCAGATCGCTTACGTGCTGCGATGAACATACAAACAATCGATCATCGCTCACCAGATTTCGCTGAATCCTTGCAGCCTATGCTTGAAGACCTTAAGAAAGTGTTTAAAACTCAACACGGACAGGTGTTTATTTTTCCGGGTAGCGGAACCGGCGGGTGGGAAGCCTCAATTACCAATACCCTGTCGCCGGGTGACAAAGTATTAGTGGCTTGCTATGGCATGTTCTCTCATCGTTGGATTGACATGTGCCAGCGTCACGGATTAGATGTTGAGGTTATTGAATGTGAGTGGGGTACAGGCGCGCCGGCCGATCTTTTTGCTCAGCGTTTAGCCACAGATGCCCAACACAGTATTAAAGCCGTACTAGTGACCCACAACGAAACCGCCACAGGCGTGCTTAGTGATATTGCCGCGGTCCGTTTGGCGATGGATAAAAGCGCACACCCGGCAATGCTGTATGTGGATTGCGTGAGTTCTTTAGGCAGTATGGATTTCCAGATGGATGCCTGGGGTGTCGATCTCGCCGTTTCTGGATCGCAAAAGGGCTTTATGTTGGCCACCGGTTTGGCCATTGTAGCGGCTAGCCCCAAAGCGCTCGCCGCTTTAGAAGGTGCACGTTGTACACGCTGTTACTTCGATTTTCGCGACATGGGTAATACAAATAAAAATGGCGCTTATCCATACACACCACCCATTCAATTAATAAACGGGCTTAAAGCCAGTCTTGAAATGTTGTTTAAAGAAGGCCTTGATAATGTCTTTGACCGGCATTTTCGCTTAGCCGAAGGTGTTCGCAAAGCGGTGGCTGCTTGGGGTTTGCGGCTATGTGCCCAAACACCAGAGCTTTACTCACATTCAGTTAGCGCAATCTACGTGCCTGAAGGATTCAACAGTAATGAACTTACCGACCATGCATATCATAAATACGGTGTTTCGTTCGGCGTTGGTCTAGGTGAAATGGCGGGCAAGGCCTTCCGTATCGGTCACTTAGGTGCGCTGACAGATGTGCTCGTGCTGTCGGGTATTGCCACCATAGAGATGGCTATGAAAGATCTTGATTATCCTATAGAACTGGGTGTTGGTGTGGCTGCTGCACAAGAATACTTGCGCTCAACTAGCACTGCTAAGGCATAAACGATTAAAGGAAGCTGACTATTATGGCTAACAATTAAGGTTTTTATATCCCTACGTTTGACAATTTTCTGGCCGTTCAAAAGCGTATTGCCCCTTACATTCATTGTACGCCAATATTAACCTCAAGCTTTCTAAATGCGTTCACCGGTGCGCCGTTATTTTTTAAATGTGAAAACTTTCAAAAAGCGGGCGCCTTCAAGAAGGCTTGGTTATCGTCTCTTAAAAAGTGTGCCAAGAAGTCATTGGTAGAGCGTCTGCTTTCAGCGCGGTTGAAAAAGTCTTTGCGGCTATGGCGAATGGCGATGCTTATAACTTCCCTTTTATTCGCGAAGCGATTGGACATGCTGATACCCTATATGGTTTTAAGTCTGGTTTTGACCGCACCGGTATGGCCTTGTGAGTTCGTCACAGGTGCATTGCTTGAGAAAGCATCCACGCCTAAGTGCTTAATAAAATAGTCCTTCTTGTCACTTAGCATCTGCTTTCTAATTAAATCAAAATCATCAGGTTTAAAGCTATCCAACAGCACTGGGTCAAACGCTATTTTATTCAAATATTTCGTATGATACATAAAACATTTACGCTCAAACTTCTCAAACTTCTCAAACGGATTTTGAAGGATGCTACGAGTAATAGCCGCTTCACCTGACAAGTAATCAACACTGGTTGAATACCCTAAGTACATAGTTTACTCTTATGCGGTGCTGTTTATGCCTCACTTATCAACGGAAATATTAATGACCAATCGCTGTGTTCGCCTGCTGCTAGATTTTGACGCCTGCGCTCAAAGAGACAGTGGCCAAGATTCAGTATTTTTACATAGGCGTGACCGCAAGTTTGCGCTTACCTGTGAAGAGCAAGGCGAAAAGCCAACGTCAAAACGCTGGATGGCTTATATCAATAGGTTTAACGATGCTGAAGCTGAGTCTCGTCAGGCTTTGCAAACGTTGCGTAGTTGGCGACGTATCAACAGTAGCTTTGTTGCGTTTGGTACGTTGTTTGGGATTTTAAGCATGCTGGGACTGTTGTTTTACGATGGTGGCCAGCGAATCAATATTACGGTTATTATAGCTTTTGTGGCGTTTCAACTTTTACTGGCGCTATTTACTACTGTGCAGTCACTAGCGGGCTGGCAACCTTGGCGGCTAGTGCTTCGCCGTTTTCAAAAAAATGCACCCAATGACATTAAAACAAAGCTTCAGCCGGTATTAATGGCGAAAGCAGCGCAACTTGGCGGCCTGTGCTTTGCCTTTGCCGGGCTGCTAACACTATTAACCATGGTGCTGCTGCAAGACCTAGCCTTTGGTTGGAGCACTACCCTTGAAACTGATGCGCAAGCCTATCATAGATTTATTGGTATAGTTGCAGCGCCTTGGGCTTGGTTATGGCCTCTGGCCGCGCCCGATCTTGCGCTAGTAGAAGCCACACGGTTTTTTCGAGCAAGCTCACCAGACACTAATATAAACCCAGCCTTATGGGGTCAATGGTGGCCCTTTATTGCCATGTTATGGACAACGTGGACGCTGCTGCCGCGTGCAATTTTATACTTTACAGCAGGCCTTATTGTTGAGCGTAAAGCCCGCCGCTTATTGGCTACGCACCCGGCTGCAGCCGCACTTCAATATCGTATGCAAACGCCCACGCTGGAAACGGGCAATGAGCATAACGATTCTGTAGATTTACCTGATATTAGCCAGCAGTTTGCGCTGTCGCCGCTGCCAAACGCGCGCGTTCTATTAACATGGGCAGGTGCCCATGATACTGCACTTCCTCAAACGCTTAACGCTGATAAAATGGTGGTGGCGAAGGTAGGCGGAAGTATGACACTTGTTGATGATCGCAATACCGTGGCTAAAGTCGCGAGTGCCTTGAGCAAAAAATCCTCATCCATAAGCGATACAAAGCCCAAAACAAAAGCGCAAAAGCCATATGAGTACACAGTAAAAACGCCTAAGTCAGAGGATAAAAAAGCCCAAGCAAGTGGTCAAGAAGCCCAAGAGTCAGCAGCTTACAAGCCTTCAGCAACAACTTCCACTATCTTAAAAACATCACTTAAAGCAGATGATCATAACGTTTTGTTAGTAACTCACAGTTGGGAGCCACCCACGGGTGAGCTAGAAGACTTCATTGCCAATGCATACAAAAACTGGCCAAAAACTGCGCATATAGTGATAGTGCCTGTGGCTACCAACCTGCAGCGCGAACCCCAGCCGCATCATGTGCAGCAGTGGTTACGGTTTGCCAATCGTACTTTGCCAGATTTTGTGTCGGTAAGTCTGCTACCCACAGATGAAGTAAGCTCTACTTTACAGGACACACAGCATGAATAGCGCGCCCAACTTTGCTGTTGTAGGCCATCCCAATAAAGGTAAATCGAGCATTGTGGCCACCTTATCGCAAAACGATGCTATTGCCATTGCACTAGAGCCTGGCACCACGCGCTCAAGCCAGTCTTATCCCTTAAGCGTAGACGGTAAAATACTCTATACATTGGTAGACACCCCGGGCTTTCAACGTCCTAGAAAAGTGCTGGAATGGCTCGAAGCGCATAGTGTATCGGCTTCTGACCACAGCGATACGCTTAAAGCCTTCGTAGGGCAGCATAAAGATGACGAGCGTTTTACCGATGAATGCGAATTACTCCAGCCCTTAATTGAAGGTGCCGGGATCATTTATGTGGTAGACGGCTCGGTGCCTTACAGCGCGCAGCACGAGGCTGAGATGACCATATTACGCTGGACGGGTCGACCTAGCCTAGCCTTAATCAATACCATAGGCCTTGAAGACTACAGCGATACGTGGCAGGCAGCATTAGGCCAATTCTTTCAAGTTGTGCGTAAATTTAACGCAGTGCGAGCACCTTTTGAACAGCACTTAAGCCTGCTGCGAGCCTTCGGCCAGCTTGAGCCACAGTGGGAAAAAACCTTAAACCAAGCCACGCAATACTTGTCAAAGCAGCGTCAGCAAAGACGCAGTCAGTCAGCCAGTATTGTTGCCAAAGCCTTAAGTGACATGATGTCGTATCAAGAAAAACGCACTTTCGCGCAACATGAAAACGTGAGCAGCGATTCCGACCAAGGTGAATTGGCAGGCAAGCTCAGTAAATGCTGGTATGAACATCAGCGTGAACGCGAACAAAGCTTGCGTAAAAGTATTGAGCATTTATACCAACATCAGCGCATTCGCCGCCAAGAAACCGAACTTAATTGGCACAGTGCCCAAGACTTATTTTCCCAAGACAGTCGACAGCAATGGGCCGTAAGCCGGCGTTATTTAGTTACCGCTGGTTTTGGTGCAGGTGCTATAGGCGGTGTTTCAATAGATGCACTTACCTTTGGTGCATCCCTTGGCACCGGCGCACTTTTAGGTGGCTTTATGGGGGCTGCTGGAAGCTATTACTATGGCGCTAAATTGTTGTCACCGGCGCTAAAAATAGCCTCGTTTGGCAAGGGTCTTACAACCGCCACGTTTGGTCCCGTGCAAGACAGTCAGTTTGCTTACATTGTGCTTGGCAGAGCCGTTGATCACTGGTGGCATATAAGCCATCGTAATCACGCTGGACGAGACTTGCTTGACCTCGTGCAGGGCGATAATCACTGGATTGAGGGCCTTGATAAAGACAGCCGCAGATCTATCCAAAGAACTTTAGATAAAATCCGCAAGCAGCAACCCACAGATGAAAGCCTGCAGCAGCGATTCACAGAAGCCGTTCAAGAATGTCTTGCGGTCTATGAAAAGTGGCGAGCTGATAAGGCCTAAAAATACCGCAGACATATAAATAATGTCTCTAATAAAATATTTCACAAGGCGTGCATGCATAGCGCTTGTAAAGATATTTATTACGCGGATATGCCAAGAATGTTAAGCAATTTAGCGAATGCTTTGTCGCTATGTGGTAACAAATGCGATTGCGGTAATCCACAAGTCATTTATTTTTTCATCCGTAGGCTCGTATTTTCAGGAAATTATCTCAACATATGTTCACAAAAGTTGTATTAGAATCATCATTTCACAGTAAAGAATGGCTTAAAGGGCAGCGAGTCTTCGAGCAAAATAGCGTCTTAAACGGCCTTGTTGATGGCAGTGTTTTACGAGGTTCAGTTAAGAGCGAATCGCATAAAAGCGAGTAAGCCATTAAAGATAAAACGCGCGATGAAAACTTCAACGCAAGACAGCAAAAAGCCAAACCGATAGTTGATGATTTTATCAATGGCTGATTAAGTATAAAGATAAAGTACCACCGAAAATAGCGCTTGGTAAAGCCATCAATTACTCGATAAATCAGTTTAAAAAAATACCGCCGTTACCTAGATGATGGCAGGCTCAAAATAGATAACAACTACGCAGAGCGAGCTATAAAGCCATTTGCGATTAGCGTAAATCCTGTATTACAAAGATATTTGCATGTTACCGCTTCGGTATAGTTTGATCTGACTCCCGATAATTAATTTGTGGAGAAGGACTATGAGTGTTTCAGCATTCTTTAAGTGTAAAAAACAATAACGCGGATGTGTACCGGCCCTTTGGGCTTCTATATGGGGGCTTATGCGGACCTATTAGTTGCTGAAGGTCACCTTGCTGCGATTTTAAAAAAGTGGCTTCCGGCTAAGGCTATAGGTCATTGATAATATTTTTTGATAAACTTTTACTTGTCGTTATAGCCCCAAGGTGTTGCAGGTAATGCTACTGGCTTGGTTAAGTCAAATTCTACTCTGAACTCCCTGCCTTGGCGAATTAAGCGGTAGCTAAAGGTGTTGTCATACACAAATATTTGCCACGTGTTTCCAACAGATTGCGCAATGCCTTGGTCTACAAATAATTGCTTTGAATAAGCATCAGCAGGAAAGGACTGCACGTTGTTATAGCCTGCATCAACCGTGTGACCGCCATACATACTGAGTTCGTCATCAAGTCCGTCTTGTTTCCTATGGTCGTGCTTTAAGCTCAAACCACTGCCTGTCTTGGTAATAATCCAAGTGCGCGAGGCGTCATCTCCCACATGAAAAGGAACTTGTAGTTGGGTGCTTGTGCAAGTACGCACGTGCATTACTAACGTATTGTTAAAGGCCGGACTTGGATCGTTATCAATCACAACTTTGCCCTCAAATGCTTTACCGCAGTGTTTGGCAATAGCCTCAAAAAATGCGTCATGGGTATCTATTGACACCACAAGAGCAGGGCGTGCTAGCACGAAGTGGTTGATACCGAGTAAACTCACCAGCCCAATAATTGCCGCTAATCTTCTTTTCATCATGGTATTCCTTTTTGTAATGCGCCTTGTAGCCATTATAGGCTTTGTAGCTATTGTTGCCGTTGTGAATAAATGTACCTATCGTGTTTAGTACCGCCGCGGTGCCAGAAAGCGTAGCTTCCGTATCTGGTTTACTGGCGCGCCGGTCACCGGTCGTACCATCTCTGTATGGCGTCCTCAATTCATATAGCACTTTTCCATGTTGCGTCATACTTAAACGCTGCTCACTAATTGCTCAGCGGCTGATTTAACAGGCAGGTAGGCGTTCAAAATTTAGGCTTAATTGATTCAACTGAAACGCCATTCTTTGCTTGGCTAAATTTAAGTTTATTACCAAAAAATTCATATTTTTATTCCCTTAGCTTCTGCTAAATTGAAAAGTAAGTAACGTTTTTATACAAGTTATACCAAGAGCACTGCACATCGAAGGAGTTCAGTCTGCACAGCTCAGATTAGCTTCGTGAGCTTGATTAAACGTAAACGATATTTCACTTAGACTTACGGTAAATGCTTCCTTTGACCCCAGTTGGAAGGGCACTACCATATTTTCAAACGTGACACCTTTTTGAACAAAGCATTGCACGTCAACAGTAAAAACACTCCATTCATTTTTAGGCAAAGCCAACAATGCTTCAGCAATATTCAGGTCTGCTGCGCAACTACCGGCTGTGTCACTGACAGTTTCGCAATTCATAGACAGTAATACTTCATTTGGAATAGCCGATTCGGGCTTTAGCATGAATGACAACACGGCGTTACTTTGTGCTTGGGCCGACATGTCTTCCCTAAAATAGTTTTTACTCGCTATTTGTACGCCACTATTGTTGTTACTAGCAGTAATTGCTAATCTGAATGCATCTTCTTGTACCACTCTATCAACGGTTCTGTAATATACATTATCGACAGTGGCAGTACTTGCCGTAATATCTTGTAAATTATGACCCGAGAAAACTCGCAATTCCCACGGCTTCTGCATAGTGCCGGTGAATAATGTCGCACCGCTTGTTTGCGTAATACTCTTTTCATATGTTTCAGATAAGTTGTCGGGCAATACGTTTTCATCACCGTAGGACAGGCCAAAACCATAGGGAAGTAAGGGATTATACTCAAAATCGTAGACGTTAACTGTTGCTTGATTAGGATCCGCAGGCCATGAGAATGACAAACGTCCGGAAAAATTATATTGCATGCTACCCAGCGCGTCGGTAAATAACACATCGGCAACAGCGCTTCCTTGCGAACCAGGTAACCAAGCCGCAACAAAAGCATCACTTGCGTTAATTTCAGCATTCATCCATAAGGGTCTACCGCTAATAAATATAGATACAACGGAGATCCCGTCTGCTTTTAGCCTATGTAATAAGGCTAAATCAGATTTTAGGCCGCGTTGATAATCTAAGTGCTCCACATCGCCATGACCCTCAGCATAAGGCTCTTCACCAAAGACCACTATGGCCACGTCGGGCTTGGTTTTATATTGACCCGTTTCACTTAATTCTACCGTGCCATTTGCAGCCTCTATGCGCTGCTTTATGCCATCATAAATCGAGCTTCCACCGGGGAAATCTTCATTAGTATTGTTGGTACCTTGCCACGTAATAGTCCAACCACCCGACTGCTTACCGATGTTGTGAGCTGCATCGCCGGCCACCAGTACACTCATGTTAGGACTCAGCGGTAAGATGTTATTTTTATTCTTTAGTAATACGAGTGATTCACGCACAGCCTGTTTTGCTATGTCTCGATGGCTTTGTTGACCAATAAGCTGGGTTTTGCCCGACAAAATACGATTAGCGGGACTGGGCTTTTCAAACAAACCTGCACGTATTTTCACACGCAGTATGCGTGTCACCGCATCGTCAATTCTACTCAAGGCAATAGTGTTGTCTTTGACTTGTTGCAGCAAATTCTCATACAAAGGCTTCCAAGCCGCTGTTGGCACCATGTAAATATCTAAACCTGCGTTTGTAGCTTGCGGACAGTTGTCATTAGTACAACCGGCTATTTGGCCATGACCATTCCAATCGCCTACTACAAAGCCGTCAAAACCCATTTTATCTTTCAATACGTCGGTTAGTAGATATTTGTGGCCATGTAGTTTTTTGCCATGCCAACTGTTAAATGAAGCCATAACTGATTGTGCTCCAGCCGTTAAACCTCCCACGTAACCCTGCGCATGAAGTCTAAATAAATCGCTTTCGCTGGCAATATTATTGCCTTGGTCGTCACCCCCAACGGTGCCGCCATCACCAATAAAGTGCTTAACAGTGCTTATAACTTGGCTGTCGCCTAAAAAATTTTTGCCAGGTTTACCTTGTAAACCTCGTACTATCGCTTTTGAGTATTCATATACAATCGCTGGGTCTTCGGAATAGCTTTCGTATGTTCGGCCCCAGCGGTCATCCCTTACAGTGGCAACTGTTGGAGCGAATACCCAATCAATACCTGTTACCATTACCTCGGTAGCGGTTGCTGTGGCTATGTTTTCAATTAATTTTGGGTTGTTAGTAGCACCTAAGCCAATATTATGTGGAAATAAAGTAGCCCCAATTACATTGTTATGACCGTGTACTGCATCGGTTCCCCACATAGTTGGGATAGTTGAACCATCTAGGCTTGCATCAACAGACGCTTGATACATGTTCTCGGCTAGCTGTATCCAGTCTTGCGGTGTGGCGTGTTTATTATCATTTGGAAAAGCTCCACCACCATTTAAGTATGAACCAAAGCCATATTTACGCATATCCTCAACGCTAATATCTCTAATTTCAGGCTGGATCATTTGCGCAATTTTTTGCTCTAATGTCATGCCTGTCAAAACAGCAGCAACTCTCGCTTCTACGTCATCAGATTTTTTAACAGCAATATCTAGTTGCGGCCAAATTTCAATGTCAGGTAAAGTCTTACTGTTTCGTTCTTGTACTTCCTTTACGCTAATTTGAGTACATGCAACACTAGCAAAGGTGAAGACAATGGCGGCTATAAGTGATTTTGTTCTTTTCAAAATTATACCTCTAACTGAGAGCTTTAGTTGGTTTTGAACCTATCAAACCGTAATAAGCAATAAAAATGTAGCACAGCATAGGCAGTACAAATGAGATTTGCAGACCAACGCTATCGGCAAGCATACCTTGAATAAGGGGTAATAATGCGCCGCCAACAATAGCTAAACACAGTAAGCCTGAACCTTGTGCGGCGCTTGTGCCAAGGCCGTTCAGTGCTAAGCTGAAAATAGTGGGGAACATGATGGAATTGAATAGACCTACTGCCAGCAGTGACCACATTGCTAGAGAACCATCAAATAAAACAGCACTACTGATAAGTATAATGACCATAGCTGAATTGAACGCTAATACTTTGCCTGGCGCTATTTTTTGCATAACAAAGGCACCAATAAAGCGGCCTACCATAGCGCCGCCCCAATAATATGCAATAAACTTTGACGCTTGAGCTTCGTTTAAACCAGCTATGTCGGGCTGACTTAGAAAATTGACTAGAAAGCTTCCAATTGCTACTTCAGCGCCTACATATAAAAAGATCCCCACCACGCCTAAACGAAGGTGACGATGTTGCCAAGCCGACCCCTCTATAACGGTTGCTGTTTGTTTACGGCCTAAATCAGGTAGTTTGAGATAGCTGAAAATAGCGGCCAAACCAAGTAAAGCCGCCGCAAGGATTAGATAGGGTAATTGCACTAAACTAGAAGAGTCGCCGCTTATATGTGTGTCAACACCATTGCCGCCACCAAAAATTAGATATGCGCCAAAAAATGGGGCAACCGTGGTGCCTAAAGCATTAAATGCTTGAGTCATTGTTAAGCGAGATGAAGCGGTGTGTGGGCTGCCTAGCGCGGTAACAAAAGGATTGGCTGCTACTTGTAGAATGGTTATGCCGGAGGCTAAAACAAATAAGGCAAACAAGAAAATAGCATAAACGTGCAGTGCTGATGCTGGATAAAAAAGCACGCAGCCTAGGCTAGCGATTAATAAGCCGGCCACTATGCCTTTTTTATAGCCAATTTTACCCACTAACCAACCTGCTGGAATAGCTACAACAAAATAGGCTCCAAAGAAACAAAATTGTACCAGCATGGCTTGGGTATAACTTAAATCAAATGCATTTTTCAAGTACGGAATTAAAATATCATTTAAGCAGGTGATAAACCCCCACATAAAAAATAATGACGTTAGCGAAACTAATGAAAACAAATGATTTTGTGGTTCACTAGCACTGTTCGATGGTATAACCGAGGGGTCTGCTATTGGGATATTGGACGCCATGTTTGCATCACTCCATTATGTAAATATTGTTATATTTATGTTTAATTTTTTTAGATTTTCATAGTGTCGCATGGCATAAAGCTTAGCAACGCAAATGCGATATAATGAAAAACGGCTGCGACACAATAGGTCAATTGAGCGAGTGCGCGTTAAAACGACACTTTCATCCGCTAAGCGGGTGAGGTTGTTATCAGGCGCATGATTAGACAGTAAGAAGCCGCAAAAAATAGCGGCTTTTTACGCATACGCTAAATACTATAAACTGACTCTTACGCCAACAGAATAACGTGGGCCATATTGACCAGCAAATAGAAATTGCTCTTCAAATCGACCGTAGTGTTGCTCTGTGGCGTTATTTAAGTTGATGCCTTCAACAAAAACAGTCAGGTTTTCATTAATGTCATAATTAACACTCATGTCCCACTGTCCATATTCTTTGGCGAATTGTGGCGGGTTGTCAGATGTACCTTGTCCTTGACCCTGCCCAATTAAATAACTATCGCGCCATGCGTAGGTCAATCTTACTGATAATTTATCATCTTCATAAAACGCTTGAAAGTTAGCAGAGTCTGATAGTCCAGACAGCGCCTTTTGTGACGCTAACACGTAGGGATTATAATCAACATCACCATCAACAAAAGTTGCGTTAGCAGCTAAACCAAAACCAGTCTCTTGAAAGATATGCTGAAATGCTACTTCTAAGCCATTCGTTTTGCGTTCTTCAACGTTTTCTGGAGAGCTCAAACGCCACGAAATGAGGGAGTCGCCGCTTGGATCTGGCTCAATCTGACCATCGCTATTAGCGTAACCTAAAGCAACCATCTCATCAAAAATGGCAGTATCGGTGGCTTGCCCTCCTCGTGTAGTAATGTTGGTAGCAGCTTCGTTCCAGCGTGGACCAAGATATATGTCATACAGACCATCAAATGTGAGGTCTACAGTTGATGTTTCAATCCAGTCATCAACTTTTTTCCAGAATAAGCCTACAGCTGCATAGCTTCCTTCCTCATAATAATATTCTACAGAAATGTCTATGTTGGTTGACTGGTAAGGCTTCAGGTTAGTGTTACCTCTCGAGCCTGTACGAGCGCCAATCTTAGGACTTCCTGATAGCGCTAAACCGCCTAGTAAGTTGCCTAAAGGAGCACGTGTAATACTTTTGCCAACCGAAACTCGTGAGACCAAATCATCGCTTAAATCGACCCGAATATCTATCATTGGTAATAGTAGATCGTATCCACCATCGTTAGACACGTTTTGCACACCAGAGAATGAGGTTATCCATTCCGATGCTGCAACCCAGTTTACCTGTTCTGCAATATTACTTTGTGAAGGACTAATAACATCGGTTTCTTCATAGCGAATACCCGCATTAATTTCCACGTACTTATCTTTTATATCAAATTCCCAAAGTGAATTGATGTAGATAGACTTTGTCGTTTCTTCAACGCTAGAGGTTGTGTTAGTAGTATAGTAAGGATCAACAACATATTCATTACTACCAACCACATCTGATGTTAAGTAGGCAGCTTGGCGAGTAACGGCTTCATCAAAATCGTAGGTCCAATAGTAGTTTGGACTCAAAGCTGCACCGCCACCGTCGAACTGGTCTAAAAAGTTCCCCGTATCATTAAATGTAAACATGTTGTCAGGAAATATTGCGCTAAAGCTAGGGTTGAAACCAGGACCACCGCGCAAACCCGACCATCCGTTAGTGCCAATCAGCGTTTGTTTAGTATTACTTAATCCGGCTGAAAGTTTGACTAAAGAACGTAAGCTATCAAATTCAGGTAAGTATTCGACATCTAATTGAGCCTGCTGAATATCAGATTCACCAGGTGAATGAATGAACTGACTGAAGTTAGAATCAATTTCACCAGCGCTCAGTTGATTGGTGCCATTATTCCAGTTAATTGAGAATTGGGGTACATCACCAGATAGATAAGAGTATTCTTTAAAGTCTAAAGCAGAGGAACCCAATATAACTTGACCTGCACTGCGTAAGCCAGGATCTATGCCGTTGTCAATCGTTGCATTAGAATCGTGATAGTCGAAGGTTAACTTTAGGTCATCACGAGCCTCAAACTCAATGTTTAAACCAAGCGATTTCATATCAAATTCAGTTGTGCTTCTTGATGCGGTAAATGAAGCGTCATCACCTGAAATATTGGCGTATAAGGTGGTACCATTTTCATCGAGTTGATACGTGTTTATGTTAGCACCGAAGTTATTCCAAATTCCCCAACCAATGCTATTGCTACCGGCAACTACATTACTCATTGTGTAGTCGGCCGTTAGGGTTAAACGATCGTTTACCGCAAATTGAACCGTCGCCTGAGCATTTTTTCTTTCACGCTGCACGTCTTCTATGCCGTAGTTCATATCTTTAGGGAAGAAATGTGCAGTGCTCGCTTCTAGTTCGCCACTAGCATTAGGGGCTAGGAAGTTAGCGAGTAGCTCACCGTTTGCATCTAATGGACGTAAGTCAGAAAATTTTGATGAAGATAAACTAGGTAGCGCAACATTTGCCTGCCAACCTTGAATATTGGCCGATTGTTTTTGGAAATCACGTCGCTGATACGAACCAGTAACAGAAACACCAAGGCGTTCATCTAAAAATGTTTTACTTGCTAAGCCTGCAATTTCTGGCGTGACATCTTCACCTTCCACGTTTGAAGTATCTAGATTAGCTTTGGCCGTAAATGAGAATTGCTGTCCGGGCTGTGACAAAGGACGAGCAGTCACAATATTAACAGATGCTCCTAAACCACCCGTTGGAATATCGGCACGTGAGGTTTTGTAAACCTCTAATGCACTAACACCTTCGGATGCAAAGTTCTCAAAATTAAATGACCGCGAGAAACCTGTTGATGGCATTTGACGACCGTTTAACGTTACCATATTAAATTCTGGACCAAAACCACGCACCGTTATTTGACTGCCTTCACCATTTGCTCTACTTACCGATACGCCCGTAATACGTTGCAATGATTCAGCTAAGTTAGTATCAGGGAATTTACCCATTTCTTCAGCGACAATTGAATCAACTACGCCTTGGTTACTGCGCTTAATATCACTTGATTTCATTAATGAGCCACGAATGCCGCTCACCGCAATCACTTCAACATCGTCTTTTGCCTGCAATGCTTCTTGAGCAACGACGGGCACGGTAGCGCCAAGTCCTATTATCAATGATATAGTAATGGCTAATTTTGTTTTTTGGAAAATTGTATTTTTCATTTTATATACTCTCTTATTGCACGCGATCAGCTGTAATCACAAGGTCTTTAATAATTACAGGTGAATCGTTGTCATTGAGATACAACAAGAAAGAACTGAAGGTGTTCTGAGCAGATTGTGGTGGAATATCAACAACGTAAGAACTGAAGTTTGTGCCTGAAATGGTCACAGAATCGGTAGCGTAACTAGGCTCAACATCAGGGAAAGGATTTTTTTCTAATAAAAACCTGACACTTGTGTTCAGTGCACCTACTGGAAGAGCCGCGCTAAACTCAATACGCCCACCCGCTGCAAAATTCAAAGGATAAAAACTAGTATTCGTATTGGCAAAACCACCCCATACCTCTGAATTAGCAGGGAAATTAAACGTGCTAGAGTCGCTATCAATACTTGCGCCACCAAAGCCTTCCCAAACTGCGACATGCTCATTTTGTGTCACTATAATGTTTTTGATAATGACCCCAGAGTCACGCTCAACTAAATATAACAAAAGTGAACTGAATGTATTTGTTGCATCCTGGGGCGGGATATATACGGTATACGTTGTTTCTGTTAATCCAGACACTGTCACATTTTTAGTAGAAAAAGCTGGGTCTACATCGGGAAATGGGTTTTTCTCAAAACGGAAATTAACCGCAACGGAAGAGCCTCCAGACGGGATTGCACCGGTAAATGTAATTTTACCGCCCAAGGCGAAGTTAAACGGATATAACTCAGCGTTGGTGTTAGCAAAACCAGCCCATACTTCAGCATTAGACGGATGTGTGAAAGTGCTCGTGCTCGCATCAAGTGTGCTGTTGCCAAACGCTTCCATTGCTGCGTGATTGTTCGTTTCAATCATTATATCTTTAATGTTGACTGAATTGCCCGCGGCGTTTATGTACATTAAGAATGAACTGTAGGTATTGTCAGTATCCTGTGGCCTTATAGCAACAGTGTATGTACGGGCTTGGTTACCCGAGATATTCACGTTCGCGGTCGTAAAGTTTGGCTCTACGTCTGGGAAGGGCGCGTTTTCAAAGACAAATCGTATACTGGTATCAGTGTCACCTTGTGGAATAGATGCGGTAAACGTTAAAGTACCGCCATGGGTAAGGTTTAGCGGATAAATACTTGCGTTCGTGTTTGCAAAACCGCCCCATACTTCTGAGCCAAGTGGGTAAGTGTAAGTGTCGCCAGCTATACTTGCGCCACCAAAACCTTCTGTAAATTCTGCAAATACAGGCCCTGACGCTTCTTCACCGCTTTGGATAGCAACATTGTCCATACGAAATACGGCGCCATCGCCAGTTTGCCATGTGGGAAATACCATAAGAACGTCAAGTAAGGTCAAGTCAACGCCGGCGTTAGCAACTTCTTGCAGTGGAACTTGATAAGTTGCCCACACATCGACAATGGGCGCTGGACCAAATTCAATTAAATCAGCCTCCCATTCACCGCCATTTGCCTCGTCGGCTTCCACTTTAAATTTCCAAATTGAATCAGAATTTAAGGGTGGAGAAGTCACTTTTAGATCAAAGGTAATATAACCGTTTTCAATCATACCTAAAGCATTGTGTGGTGATGCGCTCGCGCCAACAGTGGGATCTTGAGAAAGAAATAGCGAACGTGTGATAAAACCAAAGACGGTTCCCTCGTTGCCATTTTGCACTTCAAACTGATATACATCACCATGGTCTTCATCATCAGCTACTAAGGCCGGAATTGAACCACCGCAGCAGTCCCATGCCGCCCAGTTTTTATTTAATACATCATCAAAAATAGTAATGGGGTTTGCTTCACCTGGATTTAGGCTAGGTGAAGGAGCTTGTCCTTCTACCAATAAACCGCCATCGGCGACGTCGGTTGCATAGCCAGGTGCTATTGTTTCGCATCCACGACCGGTTGCCCGATTAGCGCTACACTCATAAACGCGAACATAGTCAACTTCAAACGTTTGCCCTGCATCTGCAAATGCGCTTGTATCAACACCACCTTCATTAAACGAGACGGGCCAAGCGCCGCCAACGGCTAAGTTGAGAATGATGAAAAAATCTTGATCAAAAGGAGCGGCAGAATAATTGGTCTTCAATTCTCCTGTAACAATGTCATACAGCTCAGCATACCAACCACGGTGCGACAAACCCACAGTTTCACCGGTTGAGCTGAGGCTTAATTTAGACTGTCTTTGAGTTGCGAAAAGTATATCGTTAAAATACCAACGAATTTCACCTTCTTGCCATTCAACCGCGTAGTTATTGAACTGCGTGGCGGGATTAATTTCTGAAGAATAAGCGGCCCCTGATGAATTGCTACCTGGTCCAGCGCCGTAGTGAAGAGTGCCGTAAATATTGGTTTCAGCGGTTCCATCTTCGCGCAACGCGCCAAGGTTTACCGCTTCCATAATGTCAATTTCTCCCGACTTTGGCCAGCCTCCGTAAACAGAATCTGTTGGCATCATCCAAAATGCGGGCCATGAACCTTGGCCCATTGGCAGTTTGGCGCGCATTTCAATGCGGCCATATTGAAAGTCTCCCTTGTTCTGAGTGGTTAAACGCGCAGACGTAAAGTCATCATCTTCACCAACTGCACCATCGTTTAGTTTAGCGATTATTTTCAATGTGCCGTCAGACACAAGCGCATTGTTTGGCGAGTCGGTATAACACTGAAGTTCTTGGTTGCCACCACCCTCACAGTTTACTTCAAAGTTCCAATTGTTGGTGTCAACTTCGGTGCCATTAAACTCATCGTTCCATACTAAGCGCCAATCGCTATCTTTATATTTTTCATCGACAGCCTGCACGTTGGGTTTGCTTGGATCTACAGCTTGTAAATTAGTGTCGGTTTTTATATCGCCGCCGCAAGCTGTTAAAAACAAAACCGAAGCAGCACCTGCCAATTTTGTGATTTTATTCATTTTAATACTCATATTGTTAAACCCCAGTGGGAGAATCTTAGTATATTTTTTAAACATTAATTTAACACGCTGGTAACATTTAATTGAGGATAGTGCGATATGTCAAATGCAGATACAATTCAAATGCGACATAGTGATTTTAATTTGCGTTTAATAAGAGAACTAATTGGATAGTGAGTTAAGCTGACACAGAATCACGACCAAGCGCATAGCTTGTTTAAAAAAATATAATGATATGAAAACTAGCGTACGCGGTTATCTATAATTGTTTTAACTGCACAACTATAGTTTCGGCTAACTTTAAGTTTTACGCCGTCGCCTAAATCAAGAATGCTTTCGCTATTTCGCAGTGGCTGAATACTTTTTATGCGGTTAATATTAACCACTGTAGATTTATGAATACGCTGAAAAATGCGCGCATCCAATTGGCTTGTTAACTTTTTCATTGTGATACGTAAAATGAAATTTTCTGCGGGTGTGTGAATGCACATATAATCGCCAGCCGCGTCAATCCATTCAATATCAGCAACGGGGACAAACACCTTTTCGTTTTTGGCATTTTTTATTACTAACTCTTGGTTGCTTGAATTGGGCAGCGGGCTTTCGTTGCTCAGCCATTCCTGAAGTTCAGAAATATGTAAGCCAGAAACTTCTTCGAGCGCTCGCAGCAGTTTAAACTTTTCTTGGTCACGCTCCACGGGTGTCAATCGTTCACGAATGCGTTTCATTGTTTGCTGCAAACGACCTAAATTCACAGGTTTCAATAGGTAATCAATAGCGTTCAACTCAAAAGCGTCAAGTGCATACTCACTGTAGGCACTTACAAACACCACCAAAGGCATGTTGTCTGATTGCAAAGACTGCACCACTTCAAGCCCATTAATTCCCGGCAGATTTAAATCGAGAAACAAGACATCGGGCTGTAAGGCGTGGCAAATCGCAATGGCGTTGTCGCCGTCAACTGCTTCACCCACTACGTGCATATCTTCTATTTTGTGCAAACGAAGCCTTAAACCCTCAATCGCAAGAGGTTCATCGTCAACTATTACGGCAGTAATTTTTCTATCAGGCATATCTTTCATCACATAAGAATGGCATTTCTATGGTTACTTTTGTGCCATTGCTGCCACTGGAGACTAATTCAACTTTGCATGCTTCATTAAACATTGTATTTAAACGTTCCCTAGTATTATTCAGACCAATGCCAAAACCCTTTTGTTTTTCCTGTGAAGTGCTTGACGCATCATTAAAAACATCCACAACTAAAGTATCTTTTATGCGCTTTGCGCTAATCACAATATTACCCGTGCCCTTACTAGATTCAATGCCAAATTTCACGGCATTTTCAACCAATGGCTGTAGCAGTAATGTGGGTACTTTGGCGCAATTTGTATTGGCTTGAATGGCCAGAGACACGTTAAGACGTTCCGCAAATCGCACCTTTTCAATCGACAAGTACAGCTCTAACAATTCAAGTTCTTCTTTTAAAGTACTAATTTGATCGTTTTTTTGCACCAATGAATAACGAAGAAAAGAACACAATTTATCGAGCATTTCATTAGCTTTATCATTTTCATGTTTGTAAATAAGCGTAGAAATTGCATTTAAGGTGTTAAACATGAAATGAGGATTTAATTGATAGCGCAGCATTTCTAACTGCGCCTCTTTTGCTGAATTTTGCGCGCGCAAGAGCATTTCGTGTTCATTTTGTAAACGATTGTTATAAAGCATTATAAAAAATATGGCAGTAAAAATGAACATGGTGGCGACTGAAAAAAGCAGCCAACCGCCAAATTCGAGCATATTTAACTGTTCGTACCATACTTGTTGATGAATAATTGCTTTATAAGAGGCAAGTTTAATGACATTGAGTATGCAACCTAACAGTGCGGCACTTGTAAAGCTTATTATTAACGTGACGCGTAATGATAAGTGCACAATTCTGCGTATCATCAGCCAAAGCAAGCTAGACAAGAAAAACCCGGTTGAAGTTTCTATTGCTAAATTAATTATTTGACCACCTAAATTAAAATCGGCTTGGTCAAACTGCGGGCGAATTATCGCCAGAAAGACGACAATGCAATAGCCTGTCCAACCGCCAATTTGCAGCGTCCAAAACTGATTTTCAGGCTTTGAGAATTGAGTGTTATTAGTCAAAAATGGCGTGCTTTGGACAGTCAGCATAAGGATTAGGTTTATATAATTTCGTTGATGAGCTTACTGTGCTAGTAAAACAAATAACAATCAAGCAACTTTTCATCCGAATCACTATTATCGTTTTGTTATATTAGAAACATTTTGAGTCCATTGCCGAACTTAAAGTCGGTAGACGAAAGCCTACAGCAGCGGTTCACAGAAGCCTTACAAGAATGTCTTGCGGTCTATGAAAAGTGGCGAGCTGATAAGGCCTAAGAACACCGCGGACATATAAATAATGTCTCTAATAAAAAATTTCACAAGGCGTGCATGCATAGCGCTTGTAAAGATATTTATTACGTGGATATGCCAAGAATGTTAAGCAATTTAGCGAATGCTTTGTCGCTATGTGGTAACGTAGACGATTGCGGTAATCCACAAGTCATTTATTTTTTCATCCGTAGGCTCGTATTTTCAGGAAATTATCTCAACATATGTTCACAAAAGTTGTATTAGAATCATCATTTCACAGTAAAGAATGGCTTAAAGGGCAGCGAGTCTTCGAGCAAAATAGCGTCTTAAACGGCGTTGTTGATGGCAGTGTTTTACGAGGTTCAGTTAAAAGTGAATCGCATAAAGGCGAGATATATTTAACCCGTATTGAGTATGACAAAGTCAGCAAACAGGCAAAATCTTACTGCAACTGCTATGTTGGAAGAGGCTGCAAGCACGCCGCGGCGCTAGCGCATTATTACTTGAAAAAAATACATGCTACAACCGCTTCAAACTTTACTATTGATAAGTGGCTAAACACGTTTAGCTCCGAGCCGGCTATTGATTCTGTCAATGTCAAAAGCCTGCTCTATTTTTTACAAACCAACCCGTTTTCGCCACAAGATTATTTGCAGCTTAGTGTAAAAACAGCCGGGCAAAAACTGTCGGGTGGCTGGAGTAAAACGCTCGGCACTGAGCACTTATCGAGTCAACTGATAGACAAAAGCTTTGTGCTTGAAGAAGATGTGCGCATTATTTCCTCCATAACGAGTAACCGAGACTACCGCGACAGCGTCACCACCCATGCCTTATTAGAGCAGTTAGTCAACACAGGCCGCTGCTACTGGTCAGAAAACGCCCATTTAGACCGACCCATCGGCACCGGAGAGACAGTTCAAGCCACATGGCAATGGCACAAGTTGATGAACAATGCGCAAAAATTAGTCTTGCAACTAGATGAACCGTCGCAAGATATTATTATTGTTAAATCGCAGCCACTGAGCTATTACCATAAAGAGTTCAATGTTATTGGCATGGTACAAACTAATACCGCTAGTGAGTATGAAGCGCGCTTGCTCAACAGTCCGGTGATTGACGAAGAAAAACTCCCTTGGGTATTAAATAAACTTGAAGTGAGCTTAGGCGACACCATTGAAAAGTTGCCCAAGCCCAAGCTGAATAAGCAGCTTAGCGTTAGCAAGCCCAACGTACATTTACACCTAAGCACCCCGTTTGAAAACCAGCCAACCAGTACTAATGTCAGCGTAAATTTTGAATATGAGGGTATTTTCGTTAACCCAAATAATCGTGAGGCGATGATTAAAAACCCGCATAACGATGTCACTATTTACCGTAATTTGTTGCTTGAGGAGCGCGTTATTGAACTTCTCAAATCGCATGGCTGCAAGGCCTTGCTCAACAGGCAATACTATGAATATGAAGAACATGCGCCTGTTTTCACCATGTCTTTACAAGGAAGACAGGTGTGCTTAGCTTTTATTCACAATGAACTGCCAAAAATGCGTAAAAATGGTTGGCAAATTGAGTTTGACAAAAATTTTTACTATAAAGAACTCAGTACCGACAACGTGTTTGACGCTGAAATTATAGAGCAAGACAGCGGTGATTTCTTCTCAATAGGGCTTAACTTAGAAATAAACGGTAAAAAGATACCCGCGTTTCCCATTTTGCAAAGCGCGCTTGAGCAATTGCCTAAAACGGTGTTAACGAATTCAGCGTTTATGAATAAAATGGAAGGGTTTGATCCTGCAGAACCCCTATTTGTAGAGCTTGATGACGGCGAATTTATTGCGCTATCGTATAAAAGTATTCAGCCTTTACTGCAGCAGTTCATTGAATTATTTATGCCAGGTGCGCTACAACATGATGGGTCAATGAAGCTGTCGAAGTTTCAAGGCCACCAGACCTTGAGTTTGTTAGACGACCAAGGCATTATCACTACAGGCGAAAACAAGCTAAGAGAGCTGAGTGCAAAACTACAAAACTTTGAAGAAATTCAAGCGGTGGAGCTTCCAAGTAATCTACACGCAGAGCTAAGAGAATATCAGCACCAAGGCGTGAATTGGCTACAGTTTTTGCGCGAATATGAGCTGGCAGGGATTTTAGCGGATGACATGGGCTTGGGTAAAACCATCCAAGCACTTGCTCATTTATTGATTGAAAAAGAGCAGGGGCGCTTAACAAGACCTTGCTTAATTGTGGCTCCTACAAGTGTGTTGTACAATTGGGCGAACGAAGTGAAGAAGTTTACCCCCGACTTGTCGTATATCGTTTTACATGGCTCTAAGCGTCAGCAAGATTTTGAAGATTTACAACATTACGATCTTGTGATCACAAGCTATGCGCTTATTTTGAAAGACATTGAGCTGCATCAGAATACCGATTATTATTACTTAATATTAGATGAAGCACACTATATTAAAAACCCTAGAACCAGTGTGTATCAGGCGGTTTTGACTATACAAGCGCAGCATAAACTGTGTTTGACCGGTACGCCGATGGAGAATCATTTAGGCGAGTTTTGGGCACAGTTTAATTTTTTACTACCAGGATTTTTATCAGGCCACAAACAGTTTACTAAATTATTTAGAACGCCCATTGAAAAACATCAAGATATCGACAGAAAAGTGATGCTTAACCAGCGCATAAAGCCTTTTTTACTGCGTCGTACTAAAGAGAAAATTGCCAAAGAACTGCCCGGTAAAACAACCATAGTGCAAATGCTCAGAATCGAAGGCAAACAGGCCGAGCTATATGAAACAGTTCGTTTAGCCATGGACACCCGCCTAAAAGAAATTATTGCCACTAAGGGTCTGCAGCGCAGTCAAATTGAAATTCTGGATGCGTTGCTGAAATTACGCCAAGTGTGCAACCACCCGCAGCTGTTGCCGATGCAAAGCGCTAAGGCCATAAAACAGTCGGCTAAGCTTGAATTCTTAATGGAAACTCTGCCTGAAATGATTGAAGAGGGCCGCAGGGTGCTGGTATTTTCACAATTTACCAGTATGTTAAGTCTTATAGAGGCAGAGCTTATAAAAGAGCGAATTAGTTTTGTTAAACTCACTGGCGAAACCAGAAATCGTCAAGAACTAGTCGATAAATTTCAACGCGGTGACACCCCAGTTTTCTTAATCAGTTTGCGCGCAGGCGGCGTTGGTCTTAACCTGACGGCGGCCGACACAGTCATTCATTTTGATCCATGGTGGAACCCCGCAGTGGAAAATCAGGCCACTGACCGTGCCTATCGTATTGGTCAAGACAAGCCTGTGTTCGTGTATAAACTAATCATTGAAAACTCTATTGAAGAGCGTATTCAGCAAATTCAGATCAACAAAGCTGAATTGGCAAATGCACTTTTATCAGAAGAAGTTAATCAGGGTAAGTTGAGTTTAACTGATGATATATTAAAGACGCTGTTAGCACCGCTGGTGTAAAAACCAGTGTGTTGACAATATAACGATGAGTAAAATGCGTATGGCCCAAAAACACTTCTCTACACTTTCTTTAGCCGTAATTGCGATGTTTGCGCTTAGCGCCTGCACAACAAATCTCGTCACTCAGCCGGCTTCCTTAACGCCCAAAACCCCATAGACGTAAAGTGTTTATGGGGAACTTCCCAATTTTATATTTGTCGTTTCAATAAGAAAGAAGAAATAGTATCAGTCTTAGTCGATGAGATGGCCCCAGATGAGAAAATAGGGTCAATGACACAGTCTGTGTAACATAATAATGTCACGCCTTAAGCACAAGGTTAGGCATCTCCTTGCTTGTTGGGGTGGTCAACGTCGCGATATTTACCCCCTTACCAAACGGCGGCTGGTCTATTCATTGGCAAGGTAAAACTCATAGCTACGTTTCAGCCACCACTATTTTAGACGGTATTCAAGGTTTCGCTAATAAAGTAGAGTATAACTCAACCCAGTGTACCCGCAGTATGACAGCTAAAAAAGTGGTAGTGGTGGTAGACGAAATCCCTTATGCAGAACTTTACATGATAGTGATTGGGTTTTGTTCAAATTTAAAGCATAATACAGCGCCATTTTTTCTCATAGGTACATAGTCAATTGCTCACCTTATTATTCATTACTAACATTGCTGCTACAATTGCGTTTGCAATTTCGGGTGCTTTAGTTGCAGCGCGCCATCGCCTCGACTGGGTAGGGTTCGTATTCATGGCCTGTATTACCGGCATTGGAGGGGGAACGCTGCGCGATACCATTCTAGACGTGCCGGTATTTTGGATAAACGATTATCACACGATAATAGTGTGCAGTGTGTCGGCCATTGTTACCTATTTCGCTACCCAGCATATTTCGAAACGTTCAAAGGCTTTGCTCTGGGCAGATGCCTTAGGTATGGCTTTGTTTACCGCATTAGGTGCACAAAAAGCAATGGCCTTGGGAATGAATATCCCAGTGTCGATTATTATGGGCGTATTTAGTGCTTGTCTTGGCGGGATCATAAGAGACGTCATTGTAAATGACGTGCCTGTCGTATTTAGACGCGAAATTTATATAACAGCATCTTTGCTAGGCGCTTCCACGTATTGTGTACTGCATACTTACACCCCCGTGGCGGAAGGTATTGCCTTAATTATCGGCGGCACTGTAGCCTTCGTGATTAGGGCCTTAGCCATTACTCGTAACTTGAGCATGCCGGCTCATGAGGGCCTACAGTAAAGGCATTATGGCGTTAATAAAAGGTGTAAGTTAGTCATATTTGTTGTGAGCAAATTGCGCGGAGTTGGCGTATACTTCAAAAATAAGCGTTATTTAAATACAGTAAATAAGATTATGAGTATAAAATCTCCTTACAAGTGTCAAAAAACGCATAAGCAGACACATTAACAATGAGGGCAGTTACGCTTGATAAAGGATTCAAATTACAAACGCTTTAAAAAGCAAATGAAAAGTAAAATAACCGTAAAGCAAGCGCGCCTTATCGTTTTCATTATCATTTTACCGGTAGCTTTTGTGCTTTTTAGCAAAATACTAGCATATGTCAATAAGGATTCTGTCACCGCGCAGCAGTTTGTTGATTTACAGCAGGGCGATTCAAACTTTCCTAGTTTTCGCCGTGCACATGCCAAAGGTATCTGCCTAGCAGGTATATTTGAATCTAACGGTGCGCTTGGTCAGTATTCTACCGCCAGTGTATTACAGGCCGGAGAATTCAACTTTATTGGCAGATTTTCAATTGCAGGTAACAGCCCCACGGCACCTGATTTAAAAGCGCCAGTTCGAGGCCTTGCGCTGTCAATTAAAGACGAAAGTTCTACCAACAGCGAATGGCGAATAGCCATGAATACTCCGCCGGTTATGGCAGTTGCTACGCCTGAGGCTTTTTATGCTCAACTGCAAGCACTGGCTCCAGATCCTGACACTAAACAGCGCGATCCTTCTAAAATTGAAGCTTTCTTTGCTAATCATCCTGAAAGCAAGACGTTTCTAGAGTGGAAAGACGGCTATACCCCAGCTTCAAGCTTGGCGGGTGAAACCTACCACAGTATTAATGCGTTTTATTTGCTAGACGAGGCGCATAACGAGCAAGCGGTTCGTTGGCAAGCAGTTCCTTCTCTTGAAAGCTCGATTATTCCTCAGCTTAACCAAGAAAACCCTGATGCTCTTCAAGACCAGCTTGCACAGATGCTTGAAGTGGCACCGATAAAATTTGATTTGGTTTTTACTCTGGCCTTGCCAGAAGATGACGAAACCAATCCAACGGTGTTATGGCCCAGCACGCGCGAGACTATTACCGCAGGCACCATTAGTATTCAACAATATACTGCACAAACAGTCGGTGAGTGTGCCAACATTAACTTTGATCCCCTAGTGTTGCCAAAAGGTGTAGAGGCTACAGCCGACCCAATATTAAGAGCCAGGGGCTCTGTCTATGCTGAATCTTTCAGACGCAGAGCGCTGGAAGTTCTGCTAGGAGAGAATGAATAATGTTGACGATGATGACAAAAGGGTGTGCCCATGAATAAGCGCAAAGCAATTAAATATTATCCAGCGCGCAGCAGGCTTCTGCACTGGTCTATGGCAATATTAATAATATCAATGTTATTAGTAGGTTTGTCTATGGTTGAAAGTTTAGCCGTTTGGCAGCCGGTCGCGCTTGACCTGCATAGGTCTTTTGGATTTTTACTGTTAGTAATGGTGATTGTCAGGCTGATTAATAAATATTTAACGCCGCGTCCAAGGCTACCTAAGAAACTTCCTGCTTATCAAGTGCTGGCTGCAAAAATAACCCATACGGCTCTTTACGCGGCGATGCTGCTAATGCCTCTGTCGGGCTGGCTAATGCAAAGTGCCGACGGTCGCACCATTACAGTATTCAACACCTTTAATTTACCGCATCTTATTGATGCAAATATTAAAGCCTATGCTTTTTTCCGAGAGTTTCATGGCTACATGGCATGGCTGCTAATTATTATGATTGTTATGCATGTGCTGGCTGCCCTCTATCACGGACTGATTAGACAAGATCGTGTTCTCACATCTATGCTGTATAGTAAAAAGCCGAAATAAGCTAAAAATAAGCTAAGGAAGTATCGTGAAAGCATTATTAACCGTATTTACATCAATTTTGGTCGCGGGATGTTCAGTAATTGGCGAGAATAACCTAGAAACTGCGCCTTATACCGTTGTTAAGTCGACATCAGGCGATCACAAAATAGAAGTACGCCAGTACGCTCCTATGATATTGGTGTCTACCAACATGTCTGGTGAAGTTGGTAAAAGCGCATTTAGAAGGTTATTTAAATATATCACTGGTGCAAATGAAGGCGCAAGCAAAATTGCCATGACTGCACCAGTAATCATGGACCAAGAGAATACTGGTAAGGGCGCTGAAATCGCCATGACCGCACCTGTATTTATGGACGAAAATTCAAGCACGCCGGTTATGTCATTTGTTATGCCAAAAGACTTTACCTTAGCAAATACGCCCAAGCCTACTAACCCAGAAGTAAGAGTGAGTGAAGTAACAGAGTATAAAGTAGCCGCTATAAGGTTTAGCTGGACTTTGAGCGACAGCAATGTGCAAAAGCATACCGAAATATTAGAAAAATGGATAACTGAAAATGGCTATGTTGCTAGCGATAGCCCCGTAAAAGCAGGTTACAATAGTCCTTTTACATTGCCCATGTTTCGCCGCAATGAAGTGTTGATTCCTATCCGCTAAGTCTTTAACAACTATAGGTTTTGCTGAAACTTTTGCGCTAAAACTTATATTTAGCCTTCTATTTCATTAAACAACTGCATAAAAGAAGGCTGACTATTAATTTTTAGCGGCATACCTAACTTACGCGCAATTTCGGTTGACGATATGAGTCCACGTATTTCGTGAGTATTGTGGTCAATCACTAAACAGTGCTGCTGACCATTGTGCTGCAAGGTACGAATTACATCACCCACGCTAGCTTGACTAAGCTGCTGATAATCAAAAGACTTTAGTTTGGATTTAGGTGTCATGAAATCAGTTACTAGTAACTCTTCGCGGCTGTTGCCATGAGCAACTTTTTTAAGTATGTGCTGCTCACTTAGATCGTTGTGGCTTACTATACCAATAAACTTTCGGTCTTTGTCTAACACTAATTTCATGCGCACCTGCGCTTTTTTCATTAGTTCCTCAAGCAGTACTGCTTTCACCGAACTGTCGATTATTAAAGGCCGATACATGGTGAAATCTGTGAATACCGTTAAGGCTGAAGTAGATGAAGATAATACTTGTTTGTCGTCTGGCCATACAAGGTGATCCAAGCTTTCGGTTTCGTACAGTTCAAGATTTTTCATATTTTACTACCTAACAATTTTAACTGAGAGCACTATAGTTTATTGCATCAAATTGTCATAGTGTTTACTCTAAGTCTCTTAATAAAAAAATTAAAAGACGTAGGGTAAATAATATGAATTTTGCAGAATTTGCGGCGTCTCGAAAAAGCGTTCGGGGGTTTTCCAATAAGCCGGTATCTAAAGAGCTTGTTGAGCGCATCATTAACGCAGCTAAATGGGCACCTTCCTCTTACAATACACAGACCTGGCGTATTCACGCAGTTACCGGTGACGTGCTTGATAAAATTCGAGACGGCAACACTAGAAATACCTTAGCGGGCAAGCCTCACGTGCGTGATTTTCCTTATAAAGAAGACTATCAAGGCATCCATCGCAAACGTCAAATAGACGTCGCCATACAGCTGTTTGAAGTAATGGGTATCGCAAAAGAAGATAAAAAAAAGCGCATGGAGTGGATGATGCGCGGTTTTCGACAGTTTGACGCGCCGGTGTCTTTAGTGCTCACCTATGATAAAACACTTGAGCCTGCTGGTATAACGCAGTTCGGCTTAGGCTCACTGGCCTATGGTATTGTGCTTGCGGCCTGGGATTTAGGCTTAGGCTGTGTTATCAATGGTCAAGGCATTATGCAGTCAGATGTGGTGCACAAGCACGCGCAAATACCCGATGATGAAGCCATAATGATTTGTATAGCACTGGGTTACCCCGATGAAAACTTTAAAGCTAACGATGTGCGCTCGGTGCGCGCCAGTAATGAAGAATTTGTGACTTATCATGGATTTTAACACTAGTCCTTTACACCTTAGCTAAATCCAATTAACCTTTATATATCAGGATAATAAAGACCGACAGGATTACCATTATGAAATCATCTACTTTTCGTCGCTGCCAGAAATTAAGCTTAGCTTCTTTATTCAGTGTTGCCAGTGTTGCCAGTATTGCTTCCTTAACGGCCGTTGCGCATGCCCAAAGTGTTCCCATTGTTCAGCCTGGCGCCCCAGGGCAGGCGTCACAAACGCTAAGTCCTCAACAGGCTATTGATATTGCGAACGTGAGCTTCACTCGCAACGATGTAATGTTTATGCAAAACATGATCCCGCATCACTCACAAGCGGTTGAGATGGCGGTGCTAGTAGAAGACCGCACTAACAATGAAGCCATTATTGATATTGCCGGTCGTATTCGTAAATCTCAAGCCGACGAAATTGCTTTTATGAGTCAGTGGCTTGAAGCACGTGAGCAAAAAGTGCATATAGACCATTCAATGCACATGGACCACAGCATGATGGGCATGGCAACGGCTGCTCAAATACAGTCGTTGAGCGCAGCAAAGGGCAGTGAATTTGATCGCATCTTTTTAAGCTTAATGATCCCCCATCATGAAGGGGCCGTGCGCATGGTAGATGATCTTTTAGCCCAAAGCGGCTCGGCCTACGACCCTGTCCTGTACGATTTTGTCAACGATATTGTGAGTGACCAAAACGCTGAAATTACGCGTATGGATGGATTATTGGCAGGTTTGTCGAGCGATCCGCGAGTAGGCCTCAGCGCTGGTCTGCGAGATGCAGGAGAAGCATCGTTAAACCTAAGCTTAGTGTCGACACAGCCTCGTCCCAGTGGCTTTTTTGACCCAGAGAATGAGGCTAATTTACCGCCAATAAGACCGGCAGATGAAGATACCGATGAGCTTATTGATGATGCATCTGACCAAGACGCAAAGCGCAGCGGTGACGAAGGTGATATTAAAACGCAGTGGGGCGAACGCGGGCCATTGTTGAGCTTTTGGAACACCGACATGGCGTTTTCTAAAGATATATTAGTGGCTGGAAACTATCACGGTTTTAACATATATAAACTCGACAACGAAGGCTTGCCAAGCCTAACAAGCTCTATCGTTTGTCCCGGCGGTCAAGGGGACATTTCAATTGTGGATGATTTGCTTATTATGTCGGTAGAACAAACGCGTGGACGCATCGACTGCGGCCTCCAAGGTATAAGTGAAGACGTGTCGGATGAGCGTTTTAGAGGTTTACGCATTTTTGATATTTCAGACCTAAGCGCCCCTAAGCAAGTGGGCCTAGTGCAAACCTGCCGCGGTTCACACACTCATTCTGTGGTATCGGCCGATGACAAGCGCATTGTGGTCTATAATTCTGGCACCGCTGGCGTGCGCGATGGTGATGAGCTTGAAGGCTGCGTTGGCGAGGTACCAGGAGACGAGCGCACGGCGCTGTTCCGTATCGACGTGATTGAAATTCCGCTGCGTAACCCTAGCGAAGCTCGTATTACCTCAAGCCCCGCGGTATTTGCCGATGACGAAGGACGAGTGGCTGGACTATGGCCCGGCGGCGATCACGGTGATGGTACCCAAAAAACCCGCAGAACAGACGAATGCCATGATATTACTGTGTTTCCAGAGCTAAAATTAGCGGCTGGTGCATGTTCAGGCAATGGCATATTGTTAGACATTTCTAATCCTATGAAGCCCAAACGGATTGACGATGTAGCCGATCCGGGGTTTGCCTATTGGCATTCAGCGACTTTTAACAATGATGGCACTAAGGTACTGTTCACCGATGAGTGGGGCGGCGGCACGCAGGCTCGCTGCAGAGCGTCTGACCCAATGACTTGGGGTGCAAATGCGTTCTATTCTATTGACGACGGTAAGCTCAACTTTGAAAGTTACTTTAAAATTGACGCGCCGCAAAGTGAACAAGAAAACTGCGTAGCCCATAACGGTTCAATGGTGCCGGTGCCTGGACGCGATATTTTTGTGCAAGCGTGGTATCAAGGCGGTATTTCGGTAATTGACTTTACTGATACCCGCGAGCCGCAAGAAATAGCATTTTTTGACCGTGGGCCTATTCATGATGAGCGTTTAATAGTGGGTGGCTACTGGTCTACTTACTGGTACAACGGTAAAATTTACGGCACTGAAATTATTCGCGGCCTTGACGTATTAGCACTTGAACCAAGTGAGTTCTTGACTGAAAACGAGCTAGCGGCAGCGCTTCTTGCAGATATGGGCGATAGATTCAATCCGCAGCAGCAGTTTAGGGTGACGTGGCCTGCTGAGCCTGTGATTGCATTAGCTTATTTAGATCAATTTGCCCGCGACGGCGGACTAGAAACACAAGCACATGAGGAAGTGACGAATATGATGACTGGCGCGCAAAAGATGCTTGACGAGGGCGAAACTAGCCGCAAGTTTTCTCGCGCTCTTAGTAAGTTAGCGAAGTCATTAAAACCTAATGGTGATAACACAAATGCTCAAAACCGCGTGGATGCGCTTAGCGACACTATGCAGGCAATTGCTAAACGTCTGCGCTGAGCAAGAAGGTGAGCTTTGAATTCGCTAAGGGTGATGCTGTAGTCGGCTGACTAGCTAGTGTATAGATTTTGAGAATTGGTTAAAGGTGGAGCATATGAAACAGCTACAAATTGATATTGTGTCAGATGTATCTTGCCCTTGGTGCATCATAGGGTATCAAAGTTTGCAGCAGGCACTGGCAAACTTGAGCAAAGATCTTAGTGCGAATATCACTTGGCATCCTTTTGAACTTAACCCAAGTATGCCGCCCCAGGGACAAGAGATTAGTGAGCACCTTGGCCAAAAATACGGCATAAATCGGGCGCAAATTGAAGAAAATAGAGAGGCTATTAAGCAGCGTGGTGTAAGCGTCGGCTACGAATTTGGCAATCGTGGCGGCGGCAGAATTTACAATACTTTTGATGCACATCGTCTACTGCACTGGGCAAAGCAAGAAAACAAGCAAACAGCGCTCAAACTTGCCCTGTTTGATTTGTACTTTCAAGAATCGGGCGATCCCAGCGACCATCAGCAACTTTTAAAGGTCGCTACTAACGTTGGCCTAGATACCCAAACCGCCAAGCACATTCTTAGCACCGACACATACGCTGCAGACGTACGTAAAGAGCAGCAGCATTTCCAAGGCTTAGGGATTTCATCGGTACCTGCAGTTATTGTGAATAACAAGCATTTGATTAGTGGCGGTCAGCCTACCGATGTCTTTGAAAATGCGCTGCGTAAGATTAGTCAAGAGCAAACTGCGTGAATTACCCGTTGACTTCATTTCGCCCTGCTCACTGGCTTTCTCGATATTTTGGATAAAACTTGCAGTTCATTGCTAATTCGCTATAATTTATATGGTAGTTTAGTTGATTAAAATTTGGTGAAGTCCAGCATGGTTGCCAGCCACGCTCACAATAACTTGTAGTCACTAAGGTTTTGCATCGAGCCATAATACACTTATAGGGTATTTTTGTTTAAAGCAGTGTTTCACGCCATTATCGTATTATGCATACTGACAGCGCAGGTTGGCAGTACCTTTGCAGTGCCTGAACAAAACCCATGTGAACAAATGGGCAGCGAACATATGGCGCAAATGGAAATGGCGCAAAAGAACATGACGCTAAATGATGGTGCGCCCTTTAACAAGCTCGTGCATGGCAGCGATATGGTGCCCGCTGCAGGTGACAATGCAACAAACGGCATGCTTGGCGACTGCTGTGAGCATGAATGCGGCTGTTCAGCTGGTCTATTAACCATTGCAATGGCCATTAATCAATCATCTTTACATTATCACACTCAACGCTCATCTCGCATTATTAGCACTGGTCTAAACAACATCAATCTTGTTTTGCCGCATCCACAGCGCCCACCCAAAACCTAAATCTCTTAAGCAGTCTAGTACTGCCTTTAATTTATAAAGTAAATACAAAAACGCACAACACACTACTATTTTGTGCTCTGTATTTATCCTTTATTGCATTTTGCTAGCCCTTGTCGCTAATCACCTTTATTTATCTGCGCTAGCACAAAATAAGAGATTTTTCATCATGAGTATTTCAATCAAACGTAGGCTAAGTTTGCCTCAATCGCATGCTTATTACGCTTTGTCTACAGCAACAAGCAGCGCATTTTTGATAAGAGCCTTTTCACTTAATCTTATGTTAATTGCGAGTAAGCGGCACTATTTTATAAATGCGAAAATAGCCACGATGTTTGCGTTGAGCTTGGCTTTTACAATCACTAACGCCTGGGCTGATCAACAAGCAAGTATTTCGCCGCATAAATTTTTCTTACTAAATGATGCAATAGCCTTAGCGCACGAGCGTGACCCATGGTTAACCAGCAGCAAATTTAAAGAGCGCGCAATAATGGCGCAAAGTGAAGCTTCACTGGCTTTGCCAGATCCGGTGGTCTCATTGTCTATTGCGAATGTGCCTACCAACGGTTTTCGTCTTAATCAAGAACCCATGACTCAGCTTAAAGCGGGGGTGAGCCAAATGTTACCGCGAGGCAATTCAAGGCAAATTCAAAGCCAGTATCAACAGGAGCTTGCATTAGAACAGCCATTTTTAAGAGCGCAAAGAATAGCTGAGTCTTCGGTGCAAGTAAGCGCACTGTGGTTGGAAGTGTATAAAGCGCAGGCCAAAATTACTCTCATTGAAGAAAATCAAATATTGCTAAGTCAACTAGGGGATATAGCCAAGAAAAACTATGCCTGGGGTATCGGTAGCACACGCCAGCAAGACGTAGTTAATGCGAGTCTTGAAGTTAACAAGATTGAAGACAGACTAATTCAAGCCAGGGCGCAAAAAACGGCGTCAATACAGCGGCTCAACGAATGGCTGCAAATTGATGCGACTCAATTTTCGTCATTCACCCTGCCTAATACACTGGTGCCGCTAGAGCCTATTCCTGCTGTTACTCAATTTGCGTTAAACAGCAATAACCGGCAAACACTCGCCAACATGCTAAACCAGCACCCTGTTATTCAAGCGATAGAGCAGCGCGTAAGCGCCAGTGCGAGCGCAATTGCCTTAGCCAAACAAAAGTATTACCCACAGTGGGGCTTAAATGCAAGCTACGCTTATAGAGATGACGATCAGCTTGGCGCAAGCCGCGCCGATTTTTTGTCCATAGGTATCAGCTTCGATGTGCCTTTGTACACCAGCCAAAAGCAAGACAATGAAGTGTCAGCGAGGGTGTATGCCTCAGAATCGATAAAAACAGATAAACGTTTAGCGCTGCGCCAGCTAATGTCGCAGCTAACGGCTAGCTACACTTTATATCAGCACTTACAAGCGCGAATGGACCTGTATGAAACACAAATACTGCCGCAAACTTTAGAGAAAGTGCAAATAGTGGTAAGCGCATTTACCAACAATGACGGTGATTTTGATGACGTGCTAAACGCGCAAATCACTCAGCTTAACGCAAAGCTTAGTTTACTTGATATACAAGTAGAACTGCACAAGACGCATAGCCAACTTAGCTATTACATGACTTCTACCTCCCAAAAAGGTTTATAAAATGAATATCAAGAACATATTTGTTAGCGCCTCATTAGGCTTAAGCGTTGGCATTTTAGCCACTATTGCCTATTTTAATCTTGTTCACACCCAAAACGGTGAGCTTGATAGTAACAAAAACGACATCGCACAGCCGCTATATTGGGTGGCGCCCATGGATGCTAATTTTCGCCGCGACAAGCCGGGCAAGTCACCCATGGGCATGTATTTAGTACCAGTATATGCCAATGATCAGCAAGGCGACTCTCCCGGCACCATTAGTATTCACCCAAATGTGATAAACAATTTGGGCGTACGTACTGGCATCGCGCAAAAAAGAGCGATAAACGAGCCTATTTCGGCCTTAGGCATTGTTGAATATAGTCAAGACACGCTGGTGAACATTCACCCGCGCGTTGAAGGCTGGATTGAGTCACTGTATGTAAAGGCCCAAGGCGAGTATGTGGAAAAAGGTGAGCCTTTATATGCCCTGTATTCTCCTGAACTCGTGAATGCCCAAGAAGAATATTTGTTAGCCTTAAATCGCGCAAATAAAAGCTTAGGTGACGCTGCAAAATCGCGTCTTAGTGCTCTGCAAATGCCTGAAAAAGCTATTGCTGAGCTTGCCAAAAACCGCAAAATACAGCAGAACGTGGTGTTTTATGCGCCTCAATCGGGCTTTATCGATAACTTAAATATTCGAGAAGGTTTTTTTGTGACGCCTAGCAACACCCTTATGTCGATTGGAGCGCTAAGCGAGGTATGGATAAATACGCAAATAATGGCAAGGCAGTCAGGCAGTGTAAAGCTAGATATGCCGGTTAGCATAAGCCTAGAGTATTTACCTAATGAGGTGTTTAGCGGTAAAATTGACTACATCTACCCTACCTTAGATGCAGGTAATCGTACTTTACGCGCTAGAGTGCGAGTGGCGAATCCTGACTACCTGCTCAAACCCAATATGTATGCAAAAGTGAACATTGATACCAGCGATGTTGAAAACAAGCATGAATTACTTGTGGTGCCGCTTGAGTCGGTTATACGCACGGGTAAGCAAAATCGCGTTGTGTTGGCCCTAGGAGATGGCAAGTTTAAGTCTGTTGAAGTCACGTTGGGCAGCGTTTTTTCTGAGTATATTGAAATTACGCAAGGCCTTGAAGCCTTAGATGAAGTGGTGGTGTCAGCGCAATTTTTACTTGATTCAGAAAGCAGTGTAAGTTCTGATTTTATGCGCATTAGCGCTGATACTGGCGACCAAGGTCAGCAAAAGACAGGCGATATGACTGAACGCAAAGGAATCAAAATGGACATGGACATGGACATGTCGGGAGGCGATTGGACGCACGCTACCATAGTAAAAGTCATGTTAGATGAACGAAAGCTCACCTTAAATCATGGCGAATTAAGAAAGTGGGGCATGCCCGGCATGACCATGGACTTTATGGTGGCCAGCCACATCGACATGTTGACGTTACGTGAAAACATGCAGATACATATTCAAGTTGTTAAAACAGACATACCTATGTACACCGTGAATACCGTGCATATCATGACAAACGACGACGCTGATGCTAAACCAACACCGAACCCGTCAGCGGGTTCCCATTTACCAAAGCCCGTTGATGAAAATATGTCAGCAACATCTGATCACAAAGGTCACGCACAATGATTAACGCAATTATTAGATGGTCTGTGCACAACCGTTTTTTTGTGCTGCTCACCACGCTTATGATAATAGGCGCTGGTATTTATACGCTTAAAAATACGCCTGTAGACGCCATTCCCGATTTGTCTGACGTGCAGGTAATCATTAAAACAAGCTATCCAGGCCAAGCGCCTCAAGTCGTTGAAGATCAAGTTACTTTTCCCTTAACCAGCGCGATGCTGTCGGTGCCCGGTGCAAAAACCGTGAGGGGATTTTCGTTCTTCGGTGACTCCTACGTGTATGTTATTTTTGATGATTCAACCGACCTATACTGGGCCAGAAGCCGCGTGTTAGAATACTTGTCGCAGGTTGCACCAAGCTTGCCAGACAATGTAAGGCCGCAGCTAGGCCCCGACGCAACAGGCGTTGGCTGGGTCTACCTATATGCGCTTGTGGACAAAACTGGCCAGCACGATATTAGCGAACTTCGCGCTATTCAAGACTGGTTCTTAAAATTTGAGCTGCAAATGGTGCCGGGTGTATCTGAAGTGGCGGCTATTGGCGGCATGGTTAAGCAGTATCAGGTGCAGCTAGATCCGCTTAAGCTGCGCGCGTTTAACATTCCAATTAGTGCGGTGCAAATGGCCATTAAGCGCGGCAATCAGGAAGTAGGGGCTTCAAGTGTAGAAATGGCAGAAGCTGAATATATGCTGCGCACCACGGGCTATATTCAAAGTATTCAAGATATTGAGACAATCCCATTGGGCGTGAATAATCAAGGCACGCCTTTGTTAATACGCGACATTGCGAGCGTAACCTTAGGCCCGCAGATGCGCCGTGGTATAGGCGAGCTAAACGGAGAAGGTGAGGCCGTAGGCGGGATTGTGGTAATGCGCGCGGGTGAAAACGCGCAGCAAACCATTGCCGGCGTAAAAGCTAAGCTAGAAGTCTTAAAACAAGGACTCCCCGATGGCGTTGAAGTTATCACGGTGTATGACCGCTCGACTTTAATAAAAAGCGCCCTTGATAATTTACGCTATAAACTGGTGGCCGAATTTATTATTGTAGCACTGGTGTGCATGGCGTTTTTGTTTCATATACGCTCGTCCTTAGTGGCTATTGTAAGCTTGCCAATAGGCATGTTAATCGCCTTTATTATTATGTATGCACAGGGCATAAACGCCAATATTATGTCTTTAGGCGGCATTGCTATTGCTATTGGGGCAATGGTAGACGGCGCTATTGTGATGACCGAAAACATGCACAAGCATATGGAGCGTACACCACTTACGAAGGAAAATCGCTGGCAGATAGTGATTAATTCGGCCACAGAAGTGGGGCCTGCGCTGTTTTTCAGTTTGCTGATTATTACCGTTAGCTTCATGCCGGTATTCACCCTTGAAGCGCAAGAGGGCCGGATGTTTTCGCCTCTTGCCTACACGAAAACCTACGCCATGGCGGCAGCGGCGGTACTTGCCATTACCTTAGTGCCGGTGCTAATGGGTTATTTTATTCGCGGGAAAGTGCGCAGCGAGCAAAAAAATCCATTAAACAAAGCCATTACTAGCGTCTATAAACCCCTGCTAAAATGCGTTCTGGTTTACCCAAAGTCGGCAATAGTCGCGGCTTTGTTCATACTGGTTATTGGTTTTTTGCCCGTGAATAAAATAGGCAGTGAATTTATGCCGCCGCTAGATGAAGGCGATCTTATGTATATGCCGACCACCTATGCGGGTATTTCAATAGGCAAAGCAAGAGAACTACTGCAGCAAACTAACAAGCTGATTAAAACCATTCCTGAGGTAGAAACAGTGTTTGGCAAAGTAGGCCGCGCTGAAACTGCGACTGATCCTGCGCCCCTAACCATGATTGAAACCTTTATTCAGTTAAAGCCGAAAGCTCAATGGCGAGAAGGTCTAGATACCGAGTCTTTAATTAAAGAGCTCGATCAGCTTGTGGACTTTCCGGGCTTGACAAACGCATGGGTAATGCCCATAAAAACCCGAATAGACATGCTTGCTACGGGGATTAAAACGCCCGTTGGCATAAAAATCGGTGGCCCTGATTTGGCTCAAATACAGCAAATTGGCCAGCAGCTTGAAAGTATTTTGAGTAAAGTTGAAGGTACCGCGTCTGTTTATTCAGAGCGTGTTGCAAACGGTCGCTATATCAAAATCGACATTAAACGCGAAGCCGCTGCCCGATACGGCCTCAATATTGCCGACATTCAAGAAACCATAGCCGGCGCTGTGGGCGGCGTGAACGTGTCACAAAGTATAGAGGGGCGTAAGCGATTCCCCATTAATGTGCGTTATTTGCAGGACTATCGTTCATCGCCTGAGGCTCTACTATTGCTAACTATTATTACACCTCAAGGTGCACATATAGCCCTAGGCGATGTTGCTAATATTAGTATTGAAGATGGGCCGCCGGGTATCAAAAGTGAAAATGCGCGGCCAAATGGTTGGGTGTATATCGATATTGAAAATATTGATATTGGCCACTACGTTAGAAACGCGATGCAAGTTGTTGCCGACAATTTGGTGTTACCGCCAGGCTACTCTATTGCGTGGGCAGGACAATACGAATACATGCAGCGCGCTAAAGATAAGCTGATGTATGTAGTTCCACTAACGCTCGCAATCATTGTTATTTTGCTCTATTTAAATTTTCGCAACATGGTGGAGGTGGGCATTATTATGGGTACCTTGCCTTTTGCAATGATAGGTGGCATATGGCTACTGTATTTACAGGGTTTTAACTTTTCGGTCGCAGTAGGCGTTGGTTTTATCGCGCTGGCGGGAGTGGCGGTTGAGATTGGGGTGATTATGCTCGTTTATTTAGATCAGGCTTATAAACGGATGCTACAAGAGCATACCAGTAGCGCAAGTACTAGTGCAAAGCCCATTAGCCTTGCCACGCTGCAACAGGCGGTATTAGAAGGCGCGGTTATGCGTGTGCGCCCGGTTATGATGACGTCGGCGTCTATCATATTAGGCTTGTTACCCGTGCTGTACGGCACCGGCACGGGCAGTGAAATAATGAGCCGCATTGCGGCGCCTATGGTGGGCGGCATGATCAGCGCACTTGTGCTTACGCTGCTTATTTTACCGGCAATTTATTTGCTATGGAAAAAACGCAGCCTTAACTCCTAGGGCATTCCCCCGCAGGTGGGAATCTCCAATATTACACGGCAAATTTGCACTTACCTGCAGCCCAAGAGGGTTCCCGCTTGCGCGGGAATGACTGAGGGTGCAGTGCAGATCAACTGTAATGTTCACTAATGAAGAAAACTTATTAATCTATAAAAAAATACAATTTGATTAATATAAGCATTTCTTGCATGCTGAGTAAATACCGAACATACATTTCAATTCTTATTAAGGTGGACAGCGTGTCTGGATTTGACAAAGTAATAACAAGCTATGCGCAAGCTCTTGAAGGCTTAGAAGATAATATGACCGTAGTGGCAGGTGGCTTTGGCCTGTGCGGTATTCCTGAAAACCTCATTAAAGAAATTAAGCGAAAAGGCACCAAAGGCCTTACTATTGCGTCTAATAATGCTGGGGTTGACGGCGCCGGCTTAGGTTTGCTTCTACAAGATAAACAAATTAAAAAAATGATAGCGTCTTATGTGGGTGAGAATGCCCTGTTTGAAAAGCAAATGATGAGCGGCGAGTTAGAAGTAGAGCTTACGCCACAGGGCACCTTAGCAGAAAAAATGCGCGCAGGCGGTGCGGGTATTCCCGCCTTTTACACCGCTACAGGCTATGGCACACCGGTAGGTGAGGGTAAAGAAGTACGTGAATTCAATGGCCGTCACTATATTTTAGAAGAGGCTATAGTGGGTGATTTTTCAATCGCAAAAGCATGGAAGGCAGATCGCTACGGTAACCTCATTTTTCGCAAAACCGCGCGTAACTTTAACCCAATGGCTATAACCGCTGGTAAAATAGCGGTAGTGGAAGTGGAAGAAATTGTAGAAGTTGGCGAGCTTGATCCTGATGAAATACATTTGCCAGGTATATACGTGAATCGCCTTATTTTAGGTACTTTCGAGAAAACAATAGAACAGCGCACTGTGCGCAGCGCCTAGGAGAATTAATATGGCTTTAACTCGCGAACAACTTGCACAACGTGTTGCTCAAGAATTTCAAGACGGCTTTTACGTAAATCTTGGCATTGGCATACCCACGCTGGCGGCTAACTTTATTCCACAGGGTATGCAGGTAATGCTGCAGTCTGAAAATGGCTTGCTAGGCATGGGGCAGTTTCCTACTGAAGACGAAGTAGACGCAGACCTTATTAACGCCGGCAAGCAAACCGTGACGATGGTAAAAGGCGCGTCGTTATTCTCATCGGCTGAGTCATTTGCCATGATCAGAGGCGGTCACGTTGACTTAACGGTACTAGGCGCGTTTGAAGTAGACTGCCAAGGTAATATTGCTTCTTACATGATACCCGGTAAGCTAATTAAAGGCATGGGCGGGGCGATGGATTTAGTCGCAGGTGCAGACAATATTATTGTGACTATGACCCACGCGTCTAAAACAGGTGAGTCGAAATTACTGAGTGAATGTACATTGCCGTTAACGGGTAAAGGCTGCATTAAGCGAGTGTTAACGGATCTTGCTTTGATGGACATTGAAGATGGCAAGTTTATTTTGCGTGAGCGTGCGCCTGGAGTCAGCGTTGAAGAAATAAAGCGCTTAACATCTGGGGCCTTAGTGGTGCCTGAGCATGTTCCTGAAATGATCTTTTAGTACAACATAAAAAAGCAAAGACGCTATTTGAAAGTTAGGCGCAATATGCGTCGCTCCATTTCGCTCCTTTATTCTTGTTTACTTACTGCATTTTTCTAATAAAGTAGCTTACGTATTAGGTGTATCTACAGCTTTTTTAGATTTAAACGCACCCAATAGCCATCTAAACGCCATCGCAATACTGCGCCCGATAAATTTAAAAAATTGGCCAATGTCATCGCCAATAATACATAAACTGGGCACCAGTATAAGCGTTACTAAAGTAGCGTACATAACAGCAAAGCCAAGGCCTACCGCCATAGGGATAACAAAGCCTGCCTGTAAGCTTGTTTCAAACATAATAGGCAAAACACCCACAAATGTAGTGATTGAGGTTAACGTGATTGCTCTAAAACGTGCGCAGCCTGCTTCTATCACTGCGTCTTTTATGCCATAGCCTTCCTTTCGCCGAGTATTGATGTAGTCGGTCATTACCAGAGAGTCATTCACTACCACGCCGGCGGCCGCAATAAGACCAAAGAACGAGAATAAACTCAAATCCAAGCCAAACAGTGCATGACCCCAAATAGCGCCGGTAAAACTAAAGGGAATAACCGCCATGATAATCAGCGGTTGGGCGTAGCTTTTTAGAGGGATAGCCAGCAGTAAATAGACAAACGCTAATCCTGTGACGAAAAACTTTATTTGTTCTAAGTTTTGGCTTTGCAGCTCTTCTATTTTGCCGCCAAGCTCAGTTTTTACGCTGGGGAAAGCTTTTTGCATATCGGGCAGCAAGTTTTCCTTTATGTTGTCAACGACTTCACTAGGTTCAATCAATTCTTCATCTATAGAGCCCCATACATAAACGCTTCTAAAACCACCTTCGCGTCGAATATAGCTAATGCCTGGTGCTTCATTCAGCGCAACTACATCGCCTAACATTACTTTTTGGCCTGTGGGGGTGCGTATAACCGTGTATTTTAAATCGGCAAAGCGCTCTCTGGTGAGCTTAGGATAGCGCACCATTACGCGCACTTCTTCGCCGTTTCGCAGCACGCGTTGGGCTTCGCCACCGTAAAAACTGGCACCCACTTGACTTGCAATGGTGGATAAATTTAAGCCTAAATCGTAGGCCACGGCTTTAAGCGATATCTGTACTTCTTTACTGTCGGGATCGATGGTTGAACTAACGTCAAACACGCCTCTTTGACCCTGCAATTTTTGAATAAGATAGCGGCCGGCCTCGTTTAAGGTGGCGATGTCGGAGCCAAATATTAAATAGCCAAACTCGCCGCCATCTCCGCCGCCGTTTAAATCATCTTGAATCGTGAACGACTTCATGCCAGAAATCTCGGGAATACGCTCGCGCCATCTGCGTGCCAGCTCAAAGGTGTTAAAGTGACGAAGATCTTCATCTACCAGCGGCGCCAGTATTTGGCCTTCGTTGCGGCCCTGATTATATACCATAAGGTCGCGCACCATGGGACTGCCGAACTCTTCAATTATTTCTGCTTCCACCTCTAAAATAACCCGCTCTATGGTCTGTAGTGCTTCAATGGTCTCGGTATCTGAAATAGTTTCACTCATTTCAATACTAATACTGGGGAAATCGTGAGGTACGCTAGGCTCGGGCACCACGCGCACTACGTTTGTGGCAATTAACTGATAAGCAATCGCCAGCATAAGCATGAAAAATACCAGTGTGAACCAGCGATATTCAGTGCAATATTTTACAAAGTTTTTATAGGGGCCGTTTATAAAACCGAAAAATCGCTTATTTAACCTTGTGCGCCAGCTATTTTCAGGTAGGGGTTTGAAGGTTGAGGAGGCGATGTGCGCAGGCAAAATGAGTTTTGATTCTACTAACGAAAAAGCCAAGCATAAAATCACTACCGCTGAAATATTGTAGAAAAAGTCAGCGGAAGGGCCTGAGCTAAACAGCACCGGAACAAATACCGCCATGGTGGTAAGTACCCCAAACGTTGCGGGTGTGGCAACGCGCCTAGCGCCCATAATAACGTTGTGTACGCTGTTGCCTTTACTTTCTATTTCGGTGTAGGCGCTTTCACCTATTACAATGGCATCGTCTACCACTATTCCAAGTACCATTATAAAGGCAAAAAGTGATAAAATATTGATAGTGACACCTATCATCGGCATTAGCGCCATAGCGCCTAAAAAGCAAACAGGTAGGCCAATCATGACCCAAAAAGCCAGCTTAAAGCGCAAGAAAATCGCCAGCATAATAAAGACTAAAAAAGCGCCTTGGGTTAAGTTGTTTAGCATCATGTCTAAACGACCGTTTAAGTAATAGGTGAAATCCACGACGACTTTTATTTCCACGCCGTTGGGCAATGTTTTATTGCGCGCTTCGATATACGCCTGGACCGAATTTGCCACCGGGATTATGTTTTGCGAGCGCGTAGCATTTACCTGAATAGACATCGCGTTCATGCCATTAAATTTGAAGTAGCGCTCACCTTCTTCAAAACCATCGTAAATAGTGGCCACGTCTTTGAGTAATACTCGAGCGCCATTAGCGCCTATTTTTACTGGAATATCGGCAAATTCTTCGCCATTGTAGAATTGATTTTCTACCCGTACCGCAATAGTGCCCGAGTCTGTATTTATTTGCCCAGCAGAATAATTGGCTGAATAGCGCGCTATTGCCTGCGTTATATCGCTAATGCTCAAATCGTATTTGCGCAGCATTTCAGGTTGAATCTCTACTGCAATTTCATCCGCTGGGGTGTTTGCGCTGGCTAGTTGCACGTTGGCTAGCGCGAGTAATTCATCTTCTACTTGCTTGGCTAAGGGTTTTAAATCAGTAAGGGGAATATCGCCAACAAGAGACAGTTCCATAACGGGCTGCTCGAACTGCACTTGCGAAACTGTGATAGGCTCCATAGCCGCAGGAAAGGTGGCAATGCTGTCTATTCTGGCCTGTATTTTGTTGAGCACGTCAGTCAGGTTTTCATCTGGATTAATTTCCATGGTAACGCGGCCACCACCGCGAAAGGAACGGCCGACGCTCTTTTTAATTTCGGTTAAATCTTTGGTGGCTTCTTCAATCTTTATGGTGATAGATTCTTCTATTTCTTTTGGAGAAGCGCCTGGGTAGCTGATAAAGGCATTTATATAATTAATTTCAATACTCGGAAACATCTGTTTTTGAATAGTGAAGTAGCTGAAAGTACCTAGCAAAATGATCATCAGCATCATTAGGTTTGCCGCGACCGGGTTTCGTGCAAAGTAGCCTATTATGCCACCGCCCGTTTTAGAATAATCCGCTTGAGGTAATGGTGTGTTTGAATTCATATTAGTGCCCCTTATTGTGCCGTTGTGGCAGGGTCAAAGCTGCCATTATGTAACACAAGGCTGGCATTTAGCGCGCTTGGGACTTCGATTATTTTTACTTCCATGCCGTTTTGCGGATATTCAGGTAAGTTTTTAACTAAGCGGTCGCGCTCGTTTACACCGCTGCTTATAAAGAAAAATGTGCCTTCTTCGCGGATAACTTCTACGCTATGAGATTCTAGCTTGTTATTGCTGTCTACCAGCCAAATTTTACGTTTATTGACCAAAGACTGAGGCACTTTAAAGACGTCTTTCAAGGTTTTTCCAGCAAAGCGTACTTGAACATAGGTGCCAAATTTAATGCTGGGTAAATTATTTTCTAAGCCGTAAGGGTCTTCTATGCGGATCACTAAGTGCTGCATGCGAGTGTTTTGATCAACCACGCCTAAATTACGGTTCACCATACCTTCACGAATTATACTGCTGCGACCCTGCGTACTTATGGTGGCTGAAGTGTCTTTTAAATCGTCTTGAATAAACGCACTGTCAAAACCTGCAATGGGAATAATTACCTCGGCGGTTTCAACATTATTAAGATACGCAACCTGCGTGCCTGCGCTCACAAACTGGCCGGTGCCGATGTCTCTAGAAATGATGAGGGCGTCGTAGGGTGCACGTACTTGTGTCTTGGCTAAGTTGCGTTTGGCGATGGATAAAGAGGCTTGTGCCGATTTCAACTGAGCTTGGGCGCTCATAACTTGGGGCTTGCGCAGGTAAAGATCGCTTACTTGGCTTTGCTGCAAACTACGCGCTTCACGTTTTGCTACCTGCTGGCGGGCGAGTTCTTCGGTGAGTGTGGCTTGCGCTAAGGAAATTTGCGCTTCAGCTTGCAGCACCGCAGCTGCGTATGTATCTGGCTCTATGGTAAATAAAATTTCATTGCGCTTTACCACACCGCCGGCTATAAAGTTTTCGTTCCAGCTGAGCACTTCGCCGCTTACTTGCGCTGAAAGCTGAGTACTCTCTAGCGGCGTCAGTTCACCAAAACTGGTTATTTCAACCTGATGGTCTATGGGCGTCAATAATTCTACGCTGACGACAGGTCGGCTATCTACCGGTTTTTTCTCCTCAGTCTCTTCGGCGACTACATGAATCAGGCCCATAATGCCAAAGCCAATGGCTAACATGGCAAGAAGTACTGCTATTTTTATCAACACGGATTTCATTTTTATGTTTCCTGTAGCGCATAATAAGATAATTTTTATACTATGGCCTAGTGTACGCGCAATGTGTGTCTAATTTATGTGCCAAATGTAACGAAATATTTATTATTTCAAACGGTCTGTTTTATACATGAAAAAGGCGTAGAAATTATCTACGCCTCTTGGCTAAGCTTCTTTAGTTGTTTACTCACGTTATAAACCAAGGGTATCTGCAATAAGCAGCTAACTACCAGCGCTAATCAATAATTTGCATTACCTGGCGTTCTTGGAAAAGGAATGACATCGCGCACGTTTTGTACGCCAGTAACATAGGCCACCAAACGTTCAAAGCCTAAACCAAAGCCAGCATGAGGCACGGTGCCGTAGCGGCGTAAATCTCTGTACCATGCATAATCATCGGCATTTAAATTCATTTCTTTAAGGCGCTGATCAAATACATCAAGGCGTTCTTCACGCTGCGAGCCACCAATGATTTCACCAATGCCAGGTGCTAAGACGTCCATCGCAGCAACTGTTTTACCGTCATCGTTTATGCGCATGTAAAAGGCTTTAATGTCTTTCGGGTAGTTTTGCATAATAATAGGTGCGCCAACATGTTCTTCGGCCAAGTAGCGTTCATGCTCAGATTGCAAATCAACGCCCCACTGCACTGGGTATTCGAATTTTTTGCCGCAGTTTTGCAGTATTTCAATGGCATGCGTATAGTCCATGCGCACAAATTCAGAAGAAGTCAGGGCGGTTAAGCGCTTTAGTACGTCTTTGTCGACCCGCTGCTGGAAAAAGGCCATATCATCAGCGCGCTCTTCAAGCACCGCGTTTACCACATACTTTAGTAAATCTTCGGCTAATTGGGCAACAGTGGCTAAATCGGCAAAAGCCACTTCTGGCTCTATCATCCAAAATTCAGCTAAATGACGGCTGGTGTTAGAATTCTCAGCTCTGAAAGTAGGTCCGAAGGTATATACTTTTGACATGGCGGTGCAGTAGGTTTCAAGGTTTAATTGGCCCGACACGGTTAAAAACGTTTCTTTACCAAAAAAATCTTGGCTGTAGTCTACTTGGCCTTTGTCGGTCAAGGGTAAGTTTTGCATGTCAAGCGTGGAGACTCTAAACATTTCTCCTGCGCCTTCTGTGTCAGAAGCGGTTAGAATGGGTGTGCTTATCCACAGATAGCCACGCTCGTGAAAGAAGCGGTGTACTGCTTGAGACAGTGAGTTTCTAACGCGTGTAACCGCGCCAATAAGGTTGGTGCGTGCGCGCAGATGAGCGTGTTCGCGCAAATACTCAATACTGTGGCGCTTGGCGGCCATAGGATAGGTGTCTGGATTTTCTACCCAACCGACTATTTGCATGTCACTTGCTTCAATTTCTATTGCTTGGCCTTTACCTTCGGACTGCTTAACAATACCCGTGGCGACAAGCGAGCAGCCTGTGGTGAGTTTAAGGATGTCTTCATAGTTACTAAGGCTATTTAATGCGACTACTTGTACGGGGTCAAAACAACTGCCGTCGTGCACGGCAATAAAAGAAAGACCGGCTTTAGAATCACGTTTGGTACGCACCCATCCCTGTACGCTGATAGTACTGCCAACCTCAAATTTACCAGCCAGTACGTCGGCGACTGGGGCTTTACTCATATTATTCTCCATAGATTTACTCAAGCTATTGATTTTTTGCCGAAAGACAAGGTAAGTTATATAAGCAACAAACGCTTTGCGTAATATAGTTGCCGTTCTCCTTATTACTAATAGTATACTGTACTCAATCGTTGTTGACACTACCGTATAAACAATATGCTGAATAAAAATGCCGAATAGAAATGATGCGTCCAAGCTTATAGGTGAAAGCAGTTTGCGTATGCTTGACAGCTTCGAAGACAGACGCAAGATGAACCGTAGTAACGATACTTTTTATCGAGCAGTGTTGGGGATTAATGTATTTGCATGGGCTTTGTTAGCCGGCTCGCTTATTTTATTTCATTACGCTAGGCCCGAATTTATCACCGGAATAAAGACAGCGTAATCCCAATAGCTTCGCGTGCTGAAATCTTTAAGCCATCTAAGTGCGTCCCAGTTCAGCGAAACATAGCGCATTGTGAAGCGAATTCACTTCAAAAGGTACCGACGTTGTTAACAAGCCGCTTCAATGCCTTTTTTAAGCGCATTTGTGAGGGTGGTAACATCCGTTTTGCTGCATATAAATGGCGGTATAAGATACACAAGTTTGCCAAACGGTTTTATCCAAGCACCATGCTGTATACATACTTTTTGAATGGCGGCAACATCTACTGATTGCTTCATTTCAACCACACCGATTGCACCTAATGTCCGCACGTCATACACGGCGATGTGTTGTTTTAGCGGCATCAACTCTTCGCTAAGTTGCTCAAATATGTTGTTTACACGTAATTCCCAATCAGCGTTTAACAAAAACGCGATGCTCGCATTTGCAACAGCACAGGCTAATGGATTGCCCATACAGGTAGGCCCATGCATAAATACTCCGGGACTTCCTTCACACACACCTTGGGCAACATCGTTAGTGCATAAGGTTGCTGCTAGCGCCATATAGCCGCCAGTAATGGCGCTGCCCAAACACATAATGTCAGGTGTAACGTTAACGTGATCACAGGCAAATAATTTGCCTGTGCGCCCAAAGCCTGTGGCTGTTTCATCGCAAATTAGCAAGACGTCGTACTGGTCACACAGCTGACGACAGGCTTTTAAATACTCTGGGTGATAAAAGCGCATGCCGCCAGAGCCTTGCACAATAGGCTCTAAAATAAGCGCGGCGATGCTGGCGTGGTGTTCATCTAAAATATCGCGCAGCGGCGCTATCTCATCTGGGTTCCAACGTTGATTAAATTGCGTTTGTGGTGCAGGCGCAAAATAGTGTTCTATAAGGCTATTTTTAAATAAAGAATGCATGTTGCTTATAGGGTCCGACACCGACATTGCGGTAAAAGTATCGCCATGATAGCCATTTCGCAAAGCTAATACCTTATTCTTAGTTTCACGACCCTGACAGGCCCAGTACTGCATGGCCATTTTAATCGCCACTTCAACCGCCACCGAGTCTGAGTCGGCCAAAAATACGCGATTCAAACCTAGCGGTGTAATATCAATAAGGGTTTTACATAAGTCGACCGCAGGCTGATGGGTAAGTCCGCCAAACATGACATGAGAAAATTTATCGAGCTGATTTTTAGCGGCTTGGTTTAATACGGGGTGATTATAGCCATGAATAGCACCCCACCAAGAAGACATGCCGTCTACTATTTTTTCGCCTGTGCTAAGCTCAATATGCACGCCACTTGCGCCTACCACCTCATAGCAAGGTAAAGGATTATTAGATGAGGTATAAGGATGCCAAATATGACGCTTATCAAACTCTATATTAGACATTGATGTGGTTTTTGCGCTCTGGTTAGTGATTTGCTTATGCTTTGGTGTGTTCAATATTTACCCTATAGTGCAGATTATATAGCCATTTATGTTGACAATGTACTAAGCTGATAGACTCATTTTTAAAGGTATTCCGTTAAGTCCTGCGTGTTATCGAACGAAATTTTTTCTTGTGAAGCAAACACAAAGCCATTTAGCTCACCAAGCAGCCTTAATTTGTTATCTCTAATAAGCAGGGCACTGCCCTCGCGAATAGCTAACACCGGCACTGTTGGTTGTAGTGTACAAAATTCAGCTAAACGCTGGTCACGCGTTTCACCATGAAAGTTAGGCGCAACATAGTCGGTATAATGAGGATTTAACTGCGCATTTACAAAGTGTAGGGCGTCAAACGACTTTGGTTCAATAATGGGCATATCGTTTGTGGTACGAATGCTCAAGCCACAAATATTACTGCCTGCGCTCCAGCCTATATAAGGCGTACCTTGTTCAACCTTGTGTTTTATGGCGTCAATTAAGTCATGCTCATACAGCAAGTGCAGCAGGTTGAAGGTATTACCACCGCCCACTAATATTGCCTCGGCATTTTGAATCGCCATTTTAGGATTATCACTTTCGTGAATGCCAGTCACCTTCAAATGCTGAAGCGCGCTTTGTACTGCAACAGTATAGGCGTCCCAGCCCATGGTTATCCCCGCATATGGAATAAAAAGAACATTTTTTACAGCGCCTAAATGCTCGTTTATCCACGACTCGGCGTAGGCTAAATAATCATATTCACCAAAGCGTGAACTACTTAGCATTAATACATTCATGAAACTAAACTCTCCAAATAATGATTTATATTAATCAGGCTTACCATCTTTACCGCTATAGTATATATGTAGCTTTACACTACTTTTTCAAGCGCTCAATTAAGGCGTTTATATGGGCAACGCGGTCGACAACGTTCACGATAAACACGTTAACGAAAAGCGCGTAAAAGAAAAACGACAAAAAAATAACAATATGCAGACTAATGCAAGCCATGGTGATCTCTAGTATACTTTTGGTCATTAATTATTGCATAGACGGATCTTTTTAGTGCTTCACTCTACTGTCTCGGTTTTATTCGTTTGTTTGGGTAATATTTGTCGTTTTCCTACCGCCGAAGGTATGTTTGGCGACAAAGCCAAGCGCCAGGGTTTTAACGTGCACCTTGACTCTGCTGGTACCGCCGGTTTCCAAAACGGGGTGGCGCCAGACAAGCGTTCTCAGCAGCTTGCTCAGCGGCGTAATTATGCCCTAAGCTCGTTGAAGTGTCGCCGGGTGAGTGTAGAGGATTTCGGGAAACTTGACTACATTATTGCCATGGGCAAGTCTAATGTTAGAGAATTAAAGCGTAAATCCCCCGAAGAGCATCAGCATAAAGTTAAGAAGTATTGTCTTTGCCTGCATGGTTAAAGTATAGCCTAGCGCTGGTAATAGTCGCAGCCTTGTACTTGGTGCCCGCCTTAGTCACTGGCAACACGCAGCTTGAGTGGTATATCGTATTCCACATTAAATTGCCTATATTGCTAACGGCCATTGCGGTAGGCACCTCAATCTCAGTGGCGTCGGCTGCGCTTCAAGTTAATCTTAACAACCCCCTAGCAGACCCTGGTATTATTGGTATTTCAAGTGGTGCTAGCTTGATGGCGGCGCTATTTTTGGTGTTTGTTAGTAGCTTGGGCGTTATACCAAACCAAACTCTCTATACCCACAGTATTTACTTATTACCTGCCTTGTGTTTCGTAGGGGCTTGTTTATCAGGAGCATTAATATATGCGGTGGCTAAAAAAATTGGTCATAGCGTGTCGAGTTTCATTTTAGCGGGTATTGCTATCTCGACCACGTTCAGTGCGCTAGTCGGCTGGATTTACTTAGTTGCACCGCCTCAAGCTCTGCAAAGTTTAACCTTCTGGCTTATGGGGTCACTGCAGTATACCAACTATAAAAGCTTAAGTTTGGTGCTGCCTATTATGGCATTTGGACTGTTCATGTTGGCAAAAAGTGCACCTAAGCTAAATGCCTTATATTTAGGAGAACATGCTGCGCTTACGGCAGGCGTAAAGGCGAAAGCCTTACAGACCAAAGTATTCATTTTAGTAGCACTGCTGGTGGGCTTGAGCGTGTCAATTGCCGGCTCTATTGCCTTTTTAGGTCTGCTTGTACCCCACGCTGTGCGAAGGCTTCACGGCTATGACAATTCACAGGTGTTTTTATATTCGGGTTTGCTAGGTGCTATCGTAATTACGCTGTGCGCGCTTATAAACGAATACGCCTTTACCACTTCGGTGCCGTTGTCTATGCTAACCGCAAGCATAGGTGCCCCAATGTTTATTTATGTGCTGTTTGGGAAGAAAAACTAATGGGCTTATTCAGCAAAGGCCAGAGTTGCTTTAACCGCCAGTGCCCACTTTTTCAGCAAGCGTTGACGGGTTTTATCGCCTAGCTCTGGGATGAATACTCTATCGACGGTTTTCACAGCGCTAATCTCGTCTAAAGACTCATAGATGCCTGCTTGCAGTCCGGCTAAGAATGCGGCGCCTAAAGCGGTCGACTCCATTATTTTGGGTCGTTGCACTTCTACTTGTAATATGTCGCATAAGAATTGACAGAGCCAATCATTGGCCACCATGCCGCCGTCTACCCAGACGTTATTTGAGCTCACGCCGTCTTTTCTCATGGCGGTTTGTAGTTCGTGGGATTGGTAACATACCGCTTCAAGAGCAGCGCGCGCGAAGTGAGCGGGGCCGGTTGCTCGTGTCATACCAAAAAGACTTGCTCTTGCATTTGGATTCCAGTGCGGTGCGCCTAGTCCAGCAAAGCCTGGCACTAAAAATACGCCGTGATCGTAGTCGAGTGACTCTGCCAATACTTGGCTTTGTTTAGCATGTTGCAGCACGCCAATGCCGTCGCGTAGCCACTGAATATTAGCGCCAGCTGTAAAAATAGCGCCTTCTAGCGCATATGTTGTTTTGCCATTAAGTCTGTATCCTACGGTGGTGAGTAATTTGTGGCTTGACGAAACGGGCGTGTCACCGGTGTTTAGTAAAGCAAAGCAGCCCGTGCCATAGGTACTTTTTAAATCCCCTGGAGAAAAGCACGACTGGCCAACAAGCGCTGCCTGCTGGTCGCCCGCCACGCCGGTTATACGATAGTCTTTGCCTAATATACTTGGGTCGCAGGTACCAAACTCAGCTGCGCAGTCGAGCACTTCAGGCAGTATACAAGGTGGAATATCAAATAATGTAAGTAAATCTTCATCCCATTGTTGAGTATGAATGTTGAATAAGTTAGTTCTACTAGCGTTAGTAGCGTCGGTGACGTGAGCTTTACCATTGGTTAAACGCCAAATTAAAAAGCTATCGATGGTACCAAAAGCAAGCTTGCCTTTAATAGCTAAACGCCGCGCACCTTGTACTTCATCTAAGATCCATTTTATTTTGCTAGCTGAAAAATAAGGGTCTAAGAGCAAGCCCGTTTTTGAATTAACCATGGCTTCTCTATCTTTTATCGATTCGCAATACCCAGCGGTTCGTCGGTCTTGCCAAACAATAGCAGGGTGTATAGCTTTGCCAGTGTCTTTGTTCCACACTACAGTGGTTTCACGCTGATTAGTGATACCAATACAGGCAATATCAACACCTTTATTAGTGGCCTGAGAAATCACGGTTTTACAACTGTCTAGGGTAGTAGACCAAATTTCCTCAACGTCGTGTTCCACCCAACCATTGGCGGGATAATGCTGAGTAAACTCTTGCTGAGCATTGGCAATTTGATGGCCATTTAGCGCAAACACAATGGCGCGGCTCGAGGTGGTGCCTTGATCTATTGATAATATGCCAGTATTACTCATATCTTAATCTCATTTTATTATTCTATTTTTAGGACTGAATTTTTAGCGTCTCATTAATTAATTAATCTTTTATAGCACGAAGCTAGATATTGTGATTAGCGCGCAACACTAATCCTTCATTTTATACTCTTATAAGTTGCATGTAGAATCTTCGATACTATACTAAACGAAATGATTACTATCATACAAATTAACGAGGTACCACTTTAAATGCTACAGCGGCAAACAAATATTAAAAAACTAGCTAAACATGGATTTGACGCACTTATCTTAGGTGCGGGCATAAATGGCGCTGTGTCAGCGGCTAGTCTTGCACGCAAGGGACTTAAGGTAGCGCTCATAGATAAAGGCAATTTTGCTGACGAAACCTCTTCAAATTTATCTAGTTTAGCCTAGGGTGGCATAAAACATTTCGAAAACAATGCAAATATTCAGGAAAATAGGCAGCTAATGTGTTAATAAATTCTACTATTGGCTCGTCGTATGAGCTTAAAAACGTGACTTTGCAGGCGCGAGTTAAAACAGTCAGTATGTGCATTAATAAAGGTCAGTGCTGGCATCTACTTGGTCCAAACGGGGCCGGCAAATCCAGTTTACTTTTACTTCTATCTGGCATCGAAACACCCACACATGGCGTGTTGACACTAGGCGACATTCCGCTGGCTGAACATTCTTTAGCGCAACTGGCCACAATCCGCTGTTTCTTGCATCAACAACAGCAAAGTGAGTTTGATATTCCGCTGTTTCAATTACTGCATTTTTATACAAATAGTACGCATATACCCAGAAAAATAGAAGAGCACTTACACATTGCATCTTTATTGCATAAACCACTTTCTACCCTCTCAGGTGGGCAGCAGCAACGTTTCCATATTGCGCGTAATTTATGTCAAATTTGGTCCGCTATAGTAAAAGGCGAAGGCCTTATTCTGTTAGATGAGCCTATAAGCCACCTTGATGTAAAGTATCAGTGCGCAATATTGTCATTACTGCAGCACGTGTGTGAAATGGGCAATACGGTTATTATGACCAGTCACGATCTTAATCTTAGCCAGCAGTATGCAAGTCACATAGGCCTGTTAAAAGAACAGCAACTTGTATTTCAGGGCCTTACAAACGAGGTGATGCGCTTAGATAATTTACAAACAATTTTCGATCATAGCTTTGTGCAAATTGTTAACGAGCATAACACTCAAAAATATATTGTAAGCGCGCCTAATCAATCCATTTAATGAATGAATGTGATACTATTTAGCGTTTTTTAGTATATTACCAATAGCCTAACAGTGTGTTTACCCGCGCTTTGGCATAAATCTACCCTATGAAGGAATAAATAATCGTGAGTCAGTGGAGTATGGATAGTTGGCGCAACAAGCCAATACTACAGCAACCGAATTACCAAGATAAAGCATTAGTTAAAGACGTAGAGCAGAAATTAGCAAGTTACCCGCCCTTAGTTTTCGCCGAAGAAACCCGTCAGTTATATAAGCAGCTAGGCGACGTATCGCAAGGCAAAGGGTTTTTACTGCAGGGCGGCGACTGCGCAGAATCGTTTGATGATTTTAATGCGCCGAAGATCCGCGACACCTTTAAAGTCATTCTGCAAATGGCTATTGTGCTTACCTTTGCTGGTAGATGTCCGGTGACTAAAGTGGCTAGAATGGCTGGCCAGTATGCCAAGCCTCGCTCGACCGACACCGAAGTAATAAACGGGGTTGAGCTGCCTAGTTATCGCGGCGATATTATAAATGGCATGGCGTTTACTGCCCAAGCGCGAGAGCCTGATCCTAATAGATTGCTAGATGCTTACTTTAGAAGCGCATCTACGCTTAACTTATTACGCGCGTTTGCACAAGGCGGCCTTGCCGACCTGCATCAAGTTAACCGCTGGAACATGGCCTTTTTAGAAAATAATCCCTTGAAAGAGCGCTATCAAGACATTGCAGATCGTATTCAAGACACGCTTTCTTTCATGGACGTCATTGGTATTAATAAGGAGTCAAACGCAGCCCTACATGAAACTAGCTTGTATACCTCGCACGAAGCCTTGTTATTGAACTATGAACAGGCGCTTACGCGGATCGATACGCTAACCGGTAAGCCTTATAACTGCTCAGCCCACATGCTATGGATAGGCGAGCGAACGCGCCAGCTAGACCATGCTCATGTGGAGTTTTTTAGCGGTATAAACAATCCTATTGGGGTGAAAATAGGAACTACTATGCAAGAAGATGAGCTAATAAAGCTTATCGACGCGCTAAATCCTAACAACATCCCGGGTCGTTTAACGTTAATCACGCGCATGGGCGCTGGCATGTTAGGTAAAAACTTACCGCGTTTACTGCGCCGCGTAAAGCAAGAAGGTCGCCACGTTGTGTGGAGTTCAGATCCAATGCATGGCAATACCATTAAAGCCTCAAGCGGGTATAAAACGCGTAATTTTGATGCTATTTTGAGCGAAATAAAGCAGTTTTTTGATGCGCATAAAGCCGAAGGCACTCACGCCGGCGGGATCCATTTAGAAATGACGGGACAACATGTCACCGAATGTACCGGCGGTGCATACCAAATTAGCGATGCCGACTTAGCTCAGGCCTATAAAACTCAGTGCGATCCGCGCTTAAATGCAGATCAAGTACTTGAGATGGCGTTTTTAGTGGCTGATCATCTTAAGAAATAAGCTAGCTATTTAAAAAGGAAGTAAGTGATAAGGTGTATTAAAACTTTATCGCTTACTTCCTTTTTTTATGCACGGGTTCGCTTAGCTTATTGTGGCTAGGTGCTTAAGCTGGCCTGACGATCAAGTAAGAGCTGTTCGTGTGTGCTCAACTTTTGCTGCTGCGCCGTCCATAAACGTTTATAAAAGCCATTTTTAGCCAGCAGTTCGTCATGGCTCCCTTGTTCATGAATACGCCCCTGCGACATGACTAAAATGTTGTCTGCATCCATAATAGTCGATAGTCTGTGAGCGACCACAAAGCTTGTGTGGCCTTTTGATATTTCCTGCAGAGCACCTAAAATAGCTTGCTCAGACTGCGAGTCTAAAGAGGACGTAGCCTCATCAAAGACCATAATAGGCGGGCGTTTTAAAATAGTCCGGGCTATCGCCACTCTTTGTTTTTCGCCACCGCTGAGCTTTAAACCGCGTTCGCCCACCTGCGTTTGCTCCTTGTCGGGCAGTCGTGCAATAAAGTCGTGCAAATGCGCAAGTTTTATTGCCTGATTTATTTCTGCTTCAGTGGCATCGGGGCGGCCATACTTAATATTTTCATACAGGGTGTCATTAAACAAAACTGTGTCTTGTGGCACAATGCCAATATGCTTGCGTAACGAATCTTGGGTAACACCGTTAATTTGCTGGTCGTCAATGTATATTGCACCTTTGGTAGGGTCATAGAAGCGAAATAAAAGTTTCACCAAGGTTGATTTGCCAGCCCCACTTTCCCCTACCACGGCCACTTTAGTACCGGGCTTAATCGTAAATGATAAGTCTTCAATAATAATACGTTCGGGGTGATACGAAAAGCACACATTTTCAAATCTGATTTCGCCGTGCGTCACCACCAGTTCATTAGCATTGTCGGCATCTACAATTAAAGGCGCTTGTTCAAGCAGTGTGAATAAGTTTTCTATGTTGGTTAATGAACCTCTGATTTCACGGTATACAAAACCTAAAAAGTTAAGCGGCATAAATATTTGCATAGTAAACGCGTTTACCAGCACAAAGTCGCCTATGGTCATATTGCCTCTGCTTACTTCAATTGAGGCCAGCGCCAGCATGCTGGTCATGGCAATAGCAATAATAAGCGCTTGGCCGCCGTTTAGCGCAAACAGCGATAAACGATTTTTACGTCGTGCGTTTTCCCAATTCGCCAGGCCAGTGTCGTAACGGTCTGCTTCGTACTTCTCGTTGTTGAAGTATTTCACCGTTTCAAAGTTAAGCAAGCTGTCTACGGCGCGCGTAGTAGAGGTGTTGTCGGCCTGATTAAGCTCTTTTACGTACTTAGTGCGCCAGTCGGTAGCCTTAACCGAAAAGCCAACGTAGGTAACTACCGCTATCACAATAACGCCGGCAAAAGTAAAGCCGTAGTTGTAGAACAAAATACCTACCACCATAGATATTTCCAGCAGAGTAGGGACAATGTTAAATACCATAAAGCGCATTAAAAAACTCACGCCGCTGGTGCCGCGTTCAATGTCTCTTGATAAGCCACCCGTCTGGCGCGATAAGTGAAAGTTCAAATCAAGCTTATGCAAGTGGTTAAAGACTTTAAGGCCTACACGCCGCATGGCACGCTCGGTAACACGACCAAACAGCGTATCTCTAATTTCACCAAATAGCACGTTGGCTAAGCGCAGTGCGCCATAAGCGATAATAAGCGACAAAACCACAGCCAATATTGCCGCACTAGGGGTGTCTAAATTGAGGTTGTCTACAATATGTTTAAGGGTGAAAGGAAGAATAACACTGGCTATTTTAGCCCCAATTAAGCAGCTTATGGCGAGCCACACTCGACCTTTAAATTCTGTTATAAAAGGCCACAATTTTTTTAATACACGAAAATTAAAACCAAGTTCTTCATTGGCAGGAGACTTAGATGAACGCACAAGCACGACCTATTGGCTAAAAATGAGAATTCATACATATAGATATATGTAAAACGGTGTCTCTATGATATCTGTTTAAGCCTAGTATTTACATGAAAAATTGTTAATGCACAGGTGCAATAAATTGTAGTGTAAGCTCGGTCGCAATTTTACGCATTTCGCATATAACGCATATTTGGCTAATCACGCCTTTTGCGTTGTTGTAGTGCGTTGACAAAGCTTTTGGTACATTGTCTTTGATGAAAAAGTGGGTAAAGCGTACTATTTTCCAATGACTTGGGATTACTAGATGATCCCTGTATACCCTCCAAAGGAGTGATTGCTTGGGCGAATATAATTACTTGGCTGGCGTCAATTCTTCAGCTCATCATTGGGCTTAACGCTTTTTTTTAAAACCTTTGTTATAGAGCATACGCCAAAGTAGTTCTAAAGGTCCTTGTTCATATTTGCGCAAGTAGAGCGTCGCCATCAATATCTGAATAACTGCATAGACTAACACTAGTAGCAAATAATCAACATGACTAGCAGTAATACTAAACTCAGGCATTATCCAGCGCAGTAAAAGACCCATAAAGATAGATTGCATAATGTACAAGCTAAAGGCGACTTTGCCTATAGCGGCTAAGGCATTTACAGCGGTACTCTTTGTTTGACAAAGTTTAACAACAACGTGCGCGTACACTAAAGCCATAAATACTGCAGAGAGACTTGATATTAACGGTATAATTTCAGAGGCGATATTGTCCATTAAAATCTGAGGCGCAATACATAAGGCAGTACTAATAAGCGCAAGGCTAGCCACTTTTATGAAGGCAGGTTGGCTAAAACCTTGTGTAAAAAATCCTACTCGGTAGAGATAGCAACCTAAATACATAAGCCCCAGTGTTTGCCACAAAATAAACAAAGGGGATGCAATCACTATTCCTAAAGAAAAACCAGCGTGAATCATCGTTTGATACCAATAATTGCCCTGCCAAAGCGCTACAGACTCCTTGTATTCTTGTGTACCTCTTAACACCTGTTCACTCATATCGGCAAAAATAAGAGTGGCTGCGGCTATCAGTAATATTATTGTGCAGCCAATAATTAAAAATTTACGTGCTTTTTGCAATAACGCTTCAGTGTCTAATGTCAGACCCCTAATTAAAAGAAGACCCGATAGGCTATAGAGCATTAGGATGTCTCCACCGAAGATAAATACACCGTGGATAAGGCCAAAAAACATTAGCCAATGTAGCCTGGATTTTAAGAAGACAGTGGTATCGATTCCTTTTGTGATACAGGATTCATATTGAATAGCCAAGCCTGCGCCAAACAACAAACAAAAAAGAGTTCTAAATCGGCCATCTGCAAATATGCTATACAGTAGGGTAATCAATTTATCGCTTGTAAGCATAGGTTCGAATGAGACATAGCCAAGCAACATATTTGCGTGAAAGGGAATATTCATGAATAAGATACCCAAAATCGCGATACCGCGTAGGGCATCAATTGAGGTTGAGCGCATTAAAATATCCTGCTTGTGCATAATTAGCTAATGTAGCATGAAAAGCCTTGATTGAACTTTCCCATTATTAAGATGAGACTAAAGTCGTGATTGAACAGCGGCTGACGATGATACCTGAAATGTCGCACGGGCAGTGCTTGCTTATAACGCTTACCGCAGGGATTGGAGGTAGTTTTCTCTTAATTGGATCTGCAGCAGGTGTAGCATTAATGGGTCAAGCTAGCGGATACTATACCTTTGCTGGCCATTTGAAATGGACACCGGTTATTTTACTGGGTTACGCTGCGAGAATAGTTACACATTTGACTTTGAATGCGCATTATTTTTAATATTTTCAGCGTACGAAGGTTTTAGGGCTCGTACGCCGCGAAATGAACAATACCCAAAGTAATATCAACAGCCTGTTCAGCCAGCAAAGCGTTCAGCGCTATGACGGACTGCATCACACAGCCTCAATGTTAAAAGCAATATGGTTTCAGTTTTAAATCCAGAGCGGCCAGTGTCAATTATGCAAGGGGCTTAATTGCCTGATAGGCAAGTTTTTGTGCAGCTTGACACAAAATAATTTTTAATATAAATATTCCTTATTTTGTTTTGACGATTTATTTGTTTAATTTTTTTGATCAAGCGCTTGTAAGTTTTCAAACGTTTGTTGAGTAGATTCTTTTAGAAAACGCAAAGCAAATGACTGTGGTATGTTGCCATTGGGACTAGCGGTGCCAGTGTAGCTGAGCTCGAATAACGCGTTGTAAGGCTTCATTTGCCACTGTCCGTATACGTTTGTCATCCGAATTCTATTTGGATGATGAGGTATATTGTTACTGGCATCCTCTATGAAAATAGTTAATGTGTTGCTTGTCTCATCGTATTCGCTGCGACTTGTGACGACCATGTCACGATCTTTAAATGGCCACGGAGCATTGATGTGGGTTTGAATTACTCTCTTTGCCGCATGTTTATTATCAAAAATAGTCACCGACACACATTTGTCTATCCACGAACAATTTTCATTCGAATGTGACATTAAGGCTAGAAAGTACTGCGGGGAAAACTGAACAAGAGTTTTTACCACTACATGTGTTGCCCCATCAGCTTCATAGGTGCTTACCTCTATTTCCTGTTTGTTTGACTCAGCGGTGTTTGCTGCGCTCAACGAGGGGGAATTTACGGCTACTGCTGCGCACAGTATTAGGCAACACAGGTAAAGCCTTGCTGCATATATTAACTTCATATCTTTTTATCATACTCATTTATAAGAATATTTAATTAAGCTTACGACACTTATTTTAATGCTTGAGTTTGCTACTGCACAAAGTGCATCAGGTCGTCAGCTTATACCAAATGCAAGCGACGTGATTGATGTAGACGTCAGTATTGATGCTGCTATTAAAACGGATGCCGCAACTAAACCTGATGCCAATATTGGCGAATATTTTTACGCTAAAACTGTGCTTAGTGCAAGTGCTTGAAATAATGCCTCAGATGTGACTTTCTTAAGCTGTGGTGTATTAAAACGCCGTAGGTGCTCTAGCGTACAGACCAACTTATATTATTAATGCCACCATTGGTTAATATAAAAGTGGCTTTCAGCTCGACGAAGGACAAACACTATGAACGCTTTAGCATCAAGACCATCCATTTTTTCTTGTGAAGCCGCACATGGTAAAATGGCGCTTGTTGCTGAAGGTGGTGGTCAGCGAGGAATATTCACAGCGGGTGTTTTAGATGCGTGGTTAGAGAATGATTACGACCCTTTTGATTTATTTATTGGTACGTCTGCGGGTTCGCAAAATATAACCAGTTTTTTATCTCATCAAAAAGGCTATGCTAAACGGGCAATTGGCGGATTATCGCGGCGTAAGCGTTTTTTCCAACTGAGTCGAGGTTTAGCAGGGGGTAATGTTGTCGATTTGGATTGGTACTTTGATAAAACCACTGAAGGCAAGTTTGCCTTGGATTTTACGGCAGCAACGAAATCATTGGGGCAACGAGAGCTATTCATTACCACAACAAACTCACGCAACAGGCAGGGTTATTTCTTGCGTCCAAACGGCAATAGCGATCACTGGCGCCAACTGCTAAAAGCGTCAAGTGCACTACCTTTTTTATATAAGCAAGGGGTTAAACTGACTCCTAGATTAACTAACAGATCGGCTAATTGCGGTATAATCGATGATTATCCTCAAGCCGACTTTTACCTAGATGGCGGGCTTTCTGCGCCTTTGCCGGTGAGTGAAGCCTATCGCCGTGGCGCGCGAAAAATTGTCGTTATTCGCACAGTGAATACAGATATTCACTCTCAGTCTGCTTGGATACAGAAATTAAAGTCATGGATATACATGTCTGGGCATTGCCCGAAAAGCATTGATTACCTTGTTCAGCATGAGCAAGCTTATAACAAAGAGCTCGCCTTTATTAAAGATCCTCCAAGCGACGTAGAGATCCTTCAAATTTTTGCCAAAGATACTCTTCAAAGTAAGTTATTAGGCAGTTCCGATATTGATTTACAGCATGATTATAGAGCGGGTATCGATGCGGGCAACGCTTTTTTGCATACTCAATAAATACTTTCTACGACACCGGCTCTTTATAAGTGAAGAAATCGGTTTGGTAAATCTCCTTAATTATTGGCTTAGCTAGTGGCCTTTTAACGGCTTTGCGCGTCGCTAGAGTGCCAGAGCGCTTCGGCTAACATCGAGTAGGTGACGCATTTTATGCGATCGGAAGTAAACTCGGCTTTAGGGAATGTTTTGAGTGGCTATCACTTAAATGCTTTCTATATTTCATAATTATGTGAAGTCTCAATTTAACTTCTAAGTCATGCCGGGCATTTAAGCAGCGACAAATAAGTCTATAAAGTGGTTTACGAGCATTTTTTCTAGCGCGTTTTGATCGCTAAAAATAGTGATAACCTCGTTGTATTGCGGGTTTGAAAAACGCGCTGCCAAGTGAAGTCTGAATTTCTGTGTTAATAAGAGAAACCCTCATTTTTGTATCCATTTTCGTATAACTTGATGATTAGTCTAAGGACTGCCTTATTTTAGGCTTAATTGTTCATGCCAACTTGATCTGAATCATTGAGTCATTGAAATTTGCATCTGAACGCTAGAAATTACCCACAATATCACTTACTTTACTGTGTAAATGTTGCTGAACAGCCTTTATTGAAGTCTCCCATTATTCCACCACAACATTTCAGTTAAAAAACACTAGGTGTTGTACCGCACAGACCTGTCCATGTAATCACGCTAGGATCTGTTTGTTCGTAACGCACTTATGTAGCGCAACAGTGTTGCCATAGTGTTAATTTTTTGAAAAGGAGAACATCATTTCCACTCAAAATGAAAATAGCAAAAAATCCCAAGATAGAGACACTCCGGCTGACATAGATAAAGTCGCGAGTAATCTCTTACAAAAATATAAAAAGCTGCCGGGTGGCAAATTTAGCACTATCTTGACAGTTGCAGTCTTGTTAGTGCTGCTTATTACAGGCTACACCGCCGTATACACAGTGCCCAGCGATTCAGTTGCGGTGGTATTAAGGTTTGGTAAGTTTCAAGAAATCTTGCCACCTGGCTTGCATGTGAAAATACCCTTAGGGGTTGACCATGTTACTACAGTGCCCATTAAGCGCCAGCTAAAGCAAGAGTTTGGTTTTTCTACCCCAGGGGCTGAAGATCCTTATCAAAATATTAACCCTAACAATAATATCCGTTCATTTGCGCCAAATATTTCACCAAGAGAAAACCAGTTACAGGAAACACAAATGGTAACGGGTGATTTAAACACCGCGCTGGTGGAATGGGTGATTCAATATCGCATAGCCGACCCTAAAAATTACTTATTTGAGGTGCGCGATCCTGCAGGCACCTTACGCTATGTATCTGAATCCGTTATGCGAGAAGTAGTCGGGGATAGAACCGTCGATGAAGTGATCACCATCGGTAGGCAAGAAATTGAAGTTGAAGCCTTACGTAAGATGCAGGCGCTTTCTAGTCAATATGTAATGGGAATAAGTATTGACCAAGTACAGCTAAAAAATATTAACCCGCCAGTACCGGTGCAGGCTTCTTTTAATGAAGTCAACCAAGCTCAGCAGGAAAAAGAGAAGCTGATTAACGAGGCACGGCGAGATTACAACCGCATTATACCGCTGGCAGAGGGCGAGCGCGACCAACGCATAAGGGAAGCCGACGGCTATCGCATTAAGCGTATTAATGAAGCCCAAGGTGATGCATTGCGCTTCAATGCCTTATTTGATGAGTATCAAAAGGCGCCCCAGGTTACTCGTAGGCGAATATATCTAGAGACAATGACAGAGGTTATGCCAAGCATTAAAGAAAAAATTATTATTGATAGTCAAGCGATGGGGGTTTTACCGTTATTAAATTTAACACCCAACAAAAATCAACCATTAGCAGGCCAACAAATAGAAGGTCAAAAACCATGAAATCTTATTTAGTAGTAGGCAGCAGCATTTTAGCAGCACTTGGGGTACTAACATTATATAGCGCTTTGTATACCGTAAATGAAGTAGAGCAGGTGGTTATTACGCAGTTTGGCAAGCCTGTAGGCGAACCAATTAGAGATGCTGGCATTAAACTTAAAGTCCCCTTCATTCAAAACGTTAATTCTATAGACAAGCGCGTATTAGAATGGGAAGGCACACCCTCAGATATGCCAACTAAAGACAAGTTATATATTTCGGTAAGTCTTTATGCACGCTGGCAGGTAACCGACCCATTACAATACTTTTTACGCTTGGGTGATGAGCGTAGCGCCCAATCCAGACTGGATGATATTTTTGGTAGTGAGACCAGAAATGCGGTAGCCACGCACGAGTTAATTGAAATTATTCGCACAATGAAAGACCGCCAACCTTTGCGAGACGCATCACTCACGCAAGCTGAAAAAGAACAGAATATTGGTAGCTTGGTACCTATTACCAAGGGTCGCTTAGTAGTGGAGCAAGATATATTTGATGCAGCGGCAGAAAAAGTCAAAGTGTTTGGTATTGAACTTATGGATATTCGCTTCAAGCGTATTAATTATAATGAGAGTGTAAGGCCAAAAATATACGAGCGGATGATAAGTGAACGTCGTCAAATAGCAGAGCGATTTTTGTCAGAAGGCAAAGGCGAGGCAGCGCGCATAAGAGGCAACCGAGAACGTGATTTGGACAAAATTCAGTCGGAAGCTTATCGTGAGGTAGTCGAAATACGAGGTAAAGCTGACGCCAAGGCCGCGGCTATTTATGCTTCTGCTTACAATCAAAATGAACAAGCCGTCGCATTTTATTCCTTTACGCGCTCTTTACAGGCTTTCGAACAAACGCTGGGTCAAAATACAACATTGGTGTTGTCGACCGACAGTGAGTTGTTTAGGTATTTGCAGCATACGCAAGTCAGCCAAACACCACTGAAAAGTAAACCTTGAGTTGATCAAGCGAAGCATCTTGAATTTGGAGAAGCTATTGACGGAAACACGCGGCACACAAATAAGCAATCAATTATTAAGTAACTTACCGCATTGTGATAAACAGAGGGTTTTAGAGCAATGTAAGCTTGTAGATTTAGTGTTTGGAGAAATGCTATGCTGTGCCGATGAGACAGTAGAATTTGTTTATTTTCCAATAACAGGCTTTATTTCACTTCTGGCTAACAATTCTGACGGGCAGTTTTTAGAAATCGGTTTAATTGGTACTGAAGGCATGCTGGGCGCAACGCTTGTCCTTGGCAGCAAGCAGGCACCTATGAAGGCCATTGTGCAGGGCACGGGCACCGCGTTGCAAATGGATGCAGACGTGTTTGTTAAGTGCTTGAATAGTAGTAAAACGATGAGCGACTTAAGCCAACGCTATCTGTTTGTATTGATACAACAACTGTCTCAAACCGTTGCCTGCAACAGTTTTCATGAAGTAAAGCAGCGCCTTGCAAAATGGCTATTAATGACCCAAGACCGCACCCAAAGCAATGATCTCCAATTAAGCCATCAATTTTTAGCAAAAATGCTAGGCGTACGCCGCAGCGCGGTTACTATCGCGGCAGGTTTTTTGCAAAACGAGGGTCTTATCACTTACAAACGAGGACACATTCAAGTTTTATCTAGAGCAGGCCTTGAAAAACGGTCTTGTCAATGTTTTCGCATGGCTATTAACACTTACAAAAGACACCTAATTATCCAAAATTAAATACGTAAATTTTATTGAAGGTGTGACTTGGGCTAAACAAATAACGTTGTAAACAGTGCACTGTCCAAAGGCTGTCAATACCACAGGCATGCCTATTATGCTATTATTATAAAAAGCACATCCAAAATTCGCTTACATTTTATGCAACAAAGGGAATTAATGAATAAACCTACCGACAATAAACTGCTAAGCGCATTTCCAGAGCAGAGTAAAGCTCGACTTTTCCCGCAACTAAAGCTGGTTAAATTGCCCTTAGGTAAAGTCTTATATGAATCGGGCCAGAATGTTGTTTCTGTATATTTTCCGGCTAATAGTATTGTGTCCTTGCTATCGGTTATGGAAAATGGCTCATCAGCAGAAATATCTGTGGTAGGTAATGAGGGCGTAGTTGGCACTGCCGTATTTATGGGGGGCGAGAGTACGCCAAATCAAGCGGTTGTGCAAAGTGCAGGTTATGCATTTAGCTTGCCTGCTGCTGCACTACGCAGCGAATTCAATAGTGAACTTTTGGTGCGTACCTTAATGTTACGTTATACCCAGTCACTAATGGCACAAATGGCGCAAACGGCCGTCTGCAACCGCCATCATTCTATTGATCAACAGCTTTGTAGATGGTTGCTATTGTCACTCGACCGGCTGACCACGGATGATCTGACGATGACCCAAGAGTTGATTGCAAATATGCTAGGTGTAAGAAGAGAGGGGGTTACTGAAGCCGCCGGAAAGCTGCAAAAACTAGGCGTAATTGATTACAAGCGTGGGCACATCACGATAAAAGACAGAACCAAACTTGAAAGCTTGTGCTGCGAGTGCTACAGCGTGGTGAAAACGGAAACAGATCGTTTAAGTACTTATGCTAACACGCTATGAGCCAATTATCCCTTAATCTGCAAGCATAAAAAGCGACTTGACTGTGCCGTGCATAACGCATATCTGATTAAACACGCCTTGTGGGGCCATGCAGCCTTCCTTTTTATATGTGCGCTAGCGCACATATAAAGTTTAAAAACTCTGCTATTTTATTTATACTAAAGTATACCTGCCATTGCTTACTACGCAGCGGTCGTCTGAAATTCATTTGTGTCATCATATTACTTAGCTGCATCTTAGTTCCACAAAGGGTTTAATAAAAACAAGCTCGCTCGAATATTCCGCTCAAAAGTGCAGATATAACAATAAATAAGGTTCACTATGACACCAACCATAGCACTTTTACTTATTATCACATTCTTACTGTCTACCGTGGGTTTGCTGGTACTCATCTGGTCTATTTCTACTAATCAATTCAGCAATAGCCAAAACGCGGCTCGTACTATTTTTACACCCGGTGAAGAAGGCCATAGTGAAGATCCAGCGCGAGAAGATACTTCAGCGTATAAAGGTGACAGCAAAGCTGCAAAAGAAGCCTTTACTGCTCGCAGGGTGCAGGACCAATCATCCAAGCCTGCTGTTCTTATTTGGCTTTCTTCAGCCGTTTTTTGGCTATTAATCGGTTCTTTTTACGGACTACTTGCCTCTATTAAAATGCATTATCCAGAATTTATGGCAGACAGCCAGTGGTGGACATTTGGGCGTATACGGCCCATGCATTTGAATGCAGTCGTGTATGGCTGGTCATCAATGGCAGGTATTGGAGCGGTGCTGTTTTTGGTCCCACGACTATTTAAAACGCCTTTGCGTGGCACTCCCTATGCAGTCACTGGCGCTATTATTTGGAATATTGGCGTTATTTTGGGCTTGGGGGCCATCAACTTTGGATTATCCGATGGCCAGGAATGGTTGGAGTTTCCTTGGCAAGTTGACTTTTTATTTGTATTGGGCGGTGCCCTATGTGCAGTGCCTTTACTACTTACCTGTGCACGGCGAACGGTAGAACACCTGTATGTGTCAAGCTGGTACTTTTTGGCGGCCTTAGTTTGGTTTCCGTTCCTTTTTTTCATTGCAAATGTACCTAAGGTATTTCCGGGTGCTACGGGTGCCACTGTTAATTGGTGGTTTGCGCACAATGTGCTGGGATTGTGGGTTACCCCATTAGGCATTGGTATTGCTTACTATATAATTCCCAAAATACTAGGGCGCCCAATTATTTCCTATAAATTATCATTGATTGGGTTTTGGTCGTTGGCGTTATTCTACAGTCAAGTAGGCATTCATCATCTTATTGGTGGGCCCATTCCAACGTGGCTCGTGACGCTGTCTATCGTGCACAGCGTCATGATGTCAATTCCCGTGATAACCGTCGCGATTAATCATCACGGTACCATGTGGGGCAGTTTTGGTCGTATTAAAGAATCACCTACTTTACGCTTTGTATGGATAGGGGCGCTTATGTATACCGCAACCTCGTTGCAAGGTTCACTGATGGCATTGCGTAGCGTTAACGTTATTACCCATTTCACGCATTACACCATAGCTCACGCCCACTTGGGTATGTATGCCTTTTTAAGTTTTATCTTGTTTGGTGCCATATATTTCATAATGCCGAGACTAACCGATAGAGAGTGGCCGTGGCGGCGAATGATCAGCCTGCATTTTTGGTTAGTAGCGATAGGTATTTTAATATACTTCGTATCTCTGACGACGGCAGGTTGGCTGCAGGGCCTTGCACTACTGGATGCTAAAACACCGTTTTTAGAAATAGTCCAAATGACAATTCCGTATCTACAGGCACGTTCACTAGGAGGGGGCCTAATGGTGGCGGGTCATATTGTATTTGTAGTGCATTTCATTTTTATGTTGTCACGTCGCGGTGCGATGACACAAGGACCCACTCTATTTCGTGTTCGCACTAAGGAGATATCGCAATGACACGTGTTCTTGCTATTATGATGGGAGCCGCGTTTATTTTGCTGCTGGCCACATTAACCTTGGTGGTAATGCCGTATTTACAAATGTCGGCAGAAGCCGTCCCTCCCGGCCTAAAACCCTACACGCAGCAAGAATTAATGGGTCGTCAAACGTATATTGCCAATGGTTGTATGTATTGCCATAGCCAGCAACCGCGAGATCCTAGCTTTGCCTCGGGTGATAGAGATCGCGGCTGGGGACGACCCTCGGTACCCGGTGATTATGCGAATGATTGGCCACACTTAATGGGCACTATGCGCACGGGACCCGATTTGTTCAATATAGGTGCGCGCCAGCCCAGCGAAGACTGGCATTTAATTCATTTATATAACCCTCAAGCAGTAATGAAAGGCAGCATAATGCCACCTTATCGCTTTTTATTCCGTCACGTTGAAAAAGCGGGCCCCAATGATAAGGTTGTGAATATGCCGCCTCCTTATGGTCCCGGATCGGGGCAGCTGATAGTCACTGAAGAAGGCATGGCATTGGTGGCGTATTTGTTGTCACTTGATCATACTTATCCTGCACCTACCTTGCCACAAGCTAAAATAGATGAGGAGTAAGTGATGAGTGAAAAAAAATATCGCGCGCACCAACGCGAGGGTCCCGAGCCAGAAGAAGGAGTCCGCGAAGTCCCCAAACTTGTCTTCGTTTATATACTCATCCTTATAATATGGGGTGTGGGCTATTACGCTTGGCAAATTGGTAAACCCATGCAGGGTGGCGATAGTCGCTCAGTGGCAATCCAGCCGGCAATCAATTCCGAAAATGTCGCAACGCTTATTGATGGCGGTGCAATCTACAGCATCCAGTGCAGTGCCTGTCATCAAGCAACTGGACAGGGTATTCCTGGTGCGTTTCCTCCCCTAGCCGGCAGTGAATGGGTGCTTGCGGACTCAGCAATTCTCGTGTCTATTTTACAGGATGGTTTACAGGGTCCAATTGTCGTAGCAGGCAATACTTACAACGGTGTAATGCCTTATTTTCGCGGTAAATTGTCAAGCGCGGAAATTGCCGCGGTATTAACGTATATCCGCAGTGAATGGGGTAATAACGCAGATAGGATAGACCCTATTATGGTGGATGAACATAAAACACGATTTGGTGAACGTGTCCCTTGGACGTCTGATGAGCTCATTGCAGAGTTTGGTAAGCCTTAATATGCATACTAGCGCAAACATTAGTAACGCCATTGATGATAATACTGCACCAGAGCGTGACGCAAAGAAAAATAGCGCGATCTTCATGATAGAAGGTATGCGTTGTGGCAGTTGCGCGATTGCAATAGAAGCATTGTTAAATAAACAGCCTAATGTGAGTGAGGCGACAGTTAATTTTTCGGCAGACATCGCGATGATCCATTGGAAGCTGATTGAGCCCGATATTTTGCAACTTGAACGCGCAGTGAAACGCTTAGGGTATAGCTTACATACTTCAATTTGTCCCAAACGCAGTGCCGAGCAGGCCGACAAGACGCGTAAGCTACTGCAGATGCGCCTTGCGGTGGCAGTGGTATTTGGGATGTGGAGTATGATGCCCGCGATTTTATTATATCTTGCGCCGTTTGGTGCGGTTGAGCATGAATATATGTGGCCACTGGCGCTGGCCAGTGGCCTGTTTGCTATTCCAGTAGTGTTGTATTCTGGGAGTCATTTTTATCGCGTGGGTTTGCGTACTTTGTTAGCGGCGGCGCCTGGCTTAGACACACTAATTACGCTAGCAGTAGTGGCGGCTTGTATTGTTTCGGTATGGCAGTTGAAAATGGGTCAGCATCATGTGTATTTTGATGCGGCCGTTATGCTCATTACTTTTCAGTTAATTGCGCGATTAATGGACAGTAGTGTACGTCGACGTGCATCGGATATTGTACAAGGTTATTTTCACACCATACCAGAAACGGTAAACGTTTTTAATGAAGCTGGCGAAATCAGTAAAAAAGCAGCTAACACGCTAACGCTTGGCAAGATAATCGTGTTAAGTGCAGGTCAAAAGCTAGCACTAGATGGTGTAGTAAAATCCGGTGCTGGACAGGCAGATGTGTCTTTGTTAACTGGTGAACATGCTCCCCAGCCGATGATTCCTGGAAATGAACTTTTGGCAGGCTGCACCTTGTTAGAAGGAGAGCTACAGCTAATTGTGACGGCGGGGGTCGGTGAGCGGAGAATCGACCGCTTATCTCATTCTATTAGCGGCTTGCTGAGTCGAAAAATGGCGTTGCAACAGCTAACCGATCGCATTGCGCGTTGGCTTATACCGGTGATTGTTGTATCTGCTATATTGGCAGTAGTATTGGCCACTTTGCAAGGCGAGTCCATCATGGTCGCAGTTGGTATTGGTGTAGCGGTACTCATTGTCAGTTGCCCCTGCGCGTTAAGTTTGGCTATTCCAATGGTCATCACTATGGGGTATTCGGGCATGCTTCAGCAAGGTATCGTGCTACGCGATCCGGCTGCGTTGGAAGCGGCGGCTGACATCAATGCTGTGGTGTTTGATAAAACGGGCACACTAACCACGGCCGAACCAAGCATTCATACTGTGCTTCCTGCGCCGGGTTGGAATAATAGCGATTTATTGCAACTCGCTATGAACATTTTGCATGATTCGTTACACCCTACTGCCAAAGGCCTGCAAGCTTCAGTGGCAAAATCGCTGGTCCCCGTCACCGACGGCCATCGAGAAAGTAAGGCCGGTGAGGGCACTGTGTGGAAAAGCACTAATGGAGTTGCCTTGGCCGGGCGTGCTAGTTGGTTGCGGCAACAAGGGGTAAGCCTGCCCACAATTATCGATAACGGTATGCAGTTGCACCTTGCAAACCAAGGACGTTATGCCGGTAGTATTAATTTTCAAGAAACCGTGCGAGAAGGGGCGGTAGAAACGGTTACTGCGCTACATCAACAAGGTCTTGATGTATATCTGCTAAGCGGTGATACGCAACAGTCCTGTTATGCCTTAGCTGAGCGTATGAGTATTAGCAAACAAAAAGTGTTTTTTGAGCATACGCCAGAGCAAAAGCATCAATTTGTTGAGACATTAGAAAAGAGTGCCCGCGTGGCTTTTGTCGGGGATGGACTGAACGATGGATTAGCTTTGGCGGGTGCCCGACTGGGTATTGCCGTGGGTCGGGCCTCGTCGGCCACTGCCATGGCAGCGGCGGTGTATTTGCCGAATAGCATAAATCGAGTGCCTGCTACACTTTTGTTGGCACAAAAAGCGCGCACTTTAATGTATCAAAACTTATTTTGGGCCTTGACTTATAATGTACTGCTGATCCCATTAGCGGTATGGGGCTGGGTTCATCCGGTCATTGCGGCGCTTGCCATGTCGCTAAGTAGCTTGTGCGTATTATTTAATAGTATGAGAATGCAAAGGCGATATCATTCGTATGTTTCCAGCGCAGACTAAATAAGGTCTAGGGAGAATGTCGTGGTTTTTAGTCGCGGTCTCTAAGACCGAGGTTTGGTGCAAGAAGAATGGCGGAAAGTGCGGTATTATTGGTTGATGATGTATTACAAGCCTACGCGATTCGTCAGTGGGTGTCTTTGCAAATAACAGCAACTTTCGAGCGCAAAACCCAGCAAAATCAGGCTCGGTTGAATAGATCAGGTATGTGGTTTATTCTTATTATCTTCATAGTCGCGGTACTACTAACATAAGGTGAGTTTATGGCATTGCGGTATTGGGTAGTTCTGACGATCCTTATCGGTGGCTTCATCGCGCTGTTGCCCGGCATATATTTGCGTTTGGTGGCGAATGACCCGCATATGACGGGCGCGCTGATGGGTGGTATGATTGCCGCCGCGGCAACTGCGCTGGGTACTATTCCCGCGGTTTTAACGGGGCAGCTTTCGCAGCGCTTTATCGATACGTTAATGGGGTTTGGTGCTGGAGTGATGCTGGCAGCAACGTCGTTTTCGTTGATCATACCGGCATTGGATACTGCCGCTGATCAGGGTGCAGGTTCCTGGCTGGCCGGGGGCATTGTTGGCGGTGGCATCATATTGGGCGCTCTGGGTCTGCTGATGATTGAGCGGCTTGTGCCCCATGAGCATTTTGTGAAAGGCCTTGAAGGTGGCGCCCGATCTGAAATCAATATCGAGCAGGCAACAAAGCTCAAGCGGGTCTGGCTTTTTGTCACAGCAATCGTGTTGCACAACTTTCCTGAAGGCATGGCGATTGGTGTTTCATTTGCTGGGCCGGATCTGGTGGGTGCAAAAGCCCTAGCGGTGGGTATTGCGATACAGGATATTCCCGAAGGCTTTGTGGTGGCTTTGGCCCTGATTAGCGTTGGTTACAGTAAAGGTGTAGCCCTTGGCGTTGGTATTTTTTCTGGTCTGGTGGAGCCTATTGCGGCCGTGTTGGGCGTTGCATTGATCGGCCTTTCGGTTCACCTTCTGCCTTGGGGACTGGCGATTGCGGCGGGTGCTATGCTGTTTGTCATCAGCCATGAAATCATTCCTGAATCCCATCGCGCCGGGCATGAAAGCTGGGCAACGGGTGGGCTTATAATTGGGTTTGTGCTGATGATGCTTCTTGATACAGCGCTTTGAGTGCCAAGTGTTCGAGCTGCATTGCTATGGTCAATTAGCTAATACTTCTGGTTTTTCGTTTGACGCAGGCACTTTGTGCAAAGTAGTTTGCCAATGCCAATGCTGATGAGTCAGAGATCTTAGAAACACTATTCCGCTAGATCAGACGACCTTGACAATAAGTTTAACAAGGACTTCGATTCGAGCGACTGTTACCGTATTTAAATTGTTAATTTCGGGAGGATTGGTGGTTGGTTAAGGTAGACATTATTGGATAGAACAAAGAGAATTAATAATGGCAGCTAAAACAATATATCAACTGTTAATTAATGAAGAGGATGCCCGTGCTTGCCGCGATATTCCAGATAGCGCCTGCACTAAAGTACCCAAAAACTTTATGGTGGTGCTATTTAGCCAGATATTGCTGAGCTTGGGGGATTCCCTTACCAGTCCCAAAACGGTGTTAACTTGGTTGATGACAGTGGTCGGTGCGCCGCCTGCTATGGTCGCTTTGTTGGTGCCTATTCGCGAATCAGGTTCAATGTTGCCGCAGTTGGCAATTGGTGCGTGGGTGCGTCGCTACGCGATCCGCAAAACCTTTTGGATTACCGGAAGTATTATTCAGGGCAGTTGTGTGCTAGCGATGGCATTTGCTGTTAGTCATTTGCGCGGCGCTGCTGCAGGCTCAGCTATCATTGGTTTGCTCATACTGTTTAGCCTAGGGCGTGGTCTGTGCTCAGTTGCCATGAAAGATGTGCAGGGCAAAACAGTCCCTAAAGGCCAACGTGGCCAGCTTATCGGCATTGCTGGCACGGTATCGGGCGTTTTGACTCTGCTGGTGTCATTTTGGCTGGTGGCACAGGAACCAAACATTTTGTGGGTTTATCTGGTGTTGCTGATTGTCGCTGGATTGTTGTGGTTTAGTGCTGCGGCATTATTTAGCCAGGTGCAGGAGAAGGCGGGTGAAACTGACGGTGGTGTTAACGCGCTGCAGCAGGCATGGCAAAATTTAAGCCTGCTCAAAACCGACCTGCATTTTCGGCAGTTTGTAATTTGCCGTGCTTTACTGTTGGGCTCGGCGTTAGTTACGCCTTTTTTGGTCTTGCTGGCCCAGCAACAACATAACACTGGTCAAACTCTTGGATGGTTTTTAGCCAGCGCCAGCTTGGCCAGCGCGATTAGTACCTTTATTTGGGGCAAGGCCGCGGATCGCAGCAGCCGCAACGTTATTATTATTGCGGCTGGTCTTGCATTACTGGGCTGTGGCTTATTGGCCGTGTTGCATATGATGTTGCAAGAAGTTACGCTTGTCGTCTATTTGCTGCTGTTTTTACTGCTCAGTATTGGTCATGCTGGTGTTAGGGTGGGCCGCAAAACCTATTTGCTCGATATGGCGTCGGGTAACAAACGCACCGACTATGTGTCGGTTAGTAACTCGGTAATTGGCGTGCTATTATTAATCGTCGGCGCAGTTAGTAGCGCTATTGCTTGGTGGTCACTACTGGCAGTGCTGTGGTTTTTCTTTGCCACCAGTTTAGCCGGTTTACTCTACGCATTTAAGCTGCTGGATGTTTCAAATGCAAGTTAAATCAGAGTTTACAACTGACTGGCAAGACCAAGGCAATAATATCAGGGTGTGTGTTTCTGACGCAGCTTAATTGAGCATTGCATAAAGATTTTGAGCAAACGTTTAGTTTATGACATTAAATTCAACCAAATCAATGCTTATTACGTGTCTCAAGCGTGACATTTCTTTTATCAGTAGCTAAAAAACGGGAGTAACAGATGAAGCTTGCAATTTTGGGCGCCAAGGGTGCGGTTGGACAAAATCTAGTTAAATTGGCTCTGGACGGTGGTCACCATGTTGTTGCGATTGAATTAGACTGGTCAGACGCGCCAGCGCTTCAAAGCAATATAAGATTGGTCGAAGCCAATGTGCTAACAGATGAGCTATCAGACGCATTTTCGGGATGCGATGCGGTGCTGTCGTGTCTTGGCGTGGGCAAAGCGCCTAAAGTTTTATTGGATCCGCCGCCGTTATATACGCAAGGGACGACAAACATAATTACGGGGATGCGCGAGGCAAAGGTGGATAGATTGATAGTGATTTCTGCTAGCTTTGTTGAGGCCAAAAATCGTGGTCCAGTATACTTCAAACTTCCTATGATGGCTGCCCTTCACAATGTGCTAGATGATATGGCAGAAATGGAAACGCAGCTGCGAGCATCGGCGATAAATTGGACTGCGGTGCGTCCGGGTTGGCTAATGGAGGGAGAAATTACTGGCGACTATGTGGTCACCGAAGATGTGATCCCTCAGGATTTGATCCGTACCCGAATGGCCGACGTCGCGCATTTCATGTTACAGCTAGCGCAAACAGGCGCATGGTCTCGCCAGACTCCAGCGCTGGCGCGTAAAGAAGCGCCAGAAGCAACATCGTTATCTGCAGTTGTGAAAGACATTTTGGGCTAAACCAATTATCACCACTATTTCTATAAATCAACAATGAAAGTATCTTTCATGAAAACACTAATATTATTACAAGGTGCAGTCGCATCGGCTACAAACGCTCTAAGGCTTGGCTTGTTTTCCGTTTAACAGTAAGCCACCAAAATTATTTTTTGTCCTTACTTAACAGCTTGTTATACATTTAACCGGATATATAAAGTTTGTTAAAAAACCAGAATATGCCCATAGTAAAGTACCTATAATAGTTAACGTTACACCGATGGACTCAATTTTAAGGATTTTTTTGGCTGTATTTTTCATTAGCGCTTCATCATCATCACTAACTTCAGGGATTGATAGATTAACGCCTCTTGCTGTTGGAAGCTCAGACATTATCCCATCTCGGGACTTTGGGAATATTGAAGCTACATAATATTGAACCTCTTCATCATTTTTTGGCACTGAATGGCTAACTGTCAGTAATACACCAAATATAGTTGTAACACCACCGGATGCAGCTAACCAATTAAAATCTTTTAGGACTATTGAAGCAAACAAAGAGCATACATTAAATAAAACGATACTAATCACAGTCACTAAATAGTGCTTTGCTATTTTATTCAATACGCGCAGTGATACCGGAACAATTATCTTATCCGTCACAAAAACTCCAAACGTTAAGTAATGCATAACGAGGCTGCAGATTCACTCGTTCTATGATTAATGATAGACCGAGTGCTTAGGCTCAGTTGTGTTTAGGCCACGAATGACATGGAATTTAGAAAGTCGCATTGTCTCACCGTAAGCTCACCCCTGAATAGCTAATCTTTTTCATCTAAGGTCATGAGTGATGTATTACCACCAGAAGCAGTGGTATTAATGCTAATTGTTTTTTCTGTTAATAAACGCTGAGTTAAATTATCAAAATACTTTGAACTGATCACCGGTAAAATTGCGCCTTGACGTTTAGCCAACATCTCACTGATATAATGTTTACGGTCACAATGACTATCAACAACAACACCCGATAATGCAGGGTGTGACAGCAAACTTGTTAAATGACATAAGCGGGCCACTTGAAAAACATTTTCGTTTTCGCCGCTTGTAACAAACTTATCTCTAAAGGCTATCGCTTCATCATAAAATAAATCAGATACCACGGTAATAACTGTATTACCGGTTGCCAACGCCGTTACAACAGAAAGCAACCAAAAGTGAAAAGTAACATTTTCGTCAGCAAAACAGATGATGTTGCCACGATTTTCTAAATAGAGAATATTAGATTCACCTGTTGGACCTGGTAAAACCGTTGGCTCATTCAAGTGTTTTTCAATATCAATTAATTGTGAACGCGCCGCCGTTAAAGTGAGCGTTAAATCGTCTGCTAAATTATCAATAATATCGATACGGGCAATTTTTGCTAACACTTCGCTAACAAGAGATATCCGGGTATTTAACTTGGTCAAGCGCCAGATTTTTTCTGCCGCACTAGCTCTATCCATAAATAATACTGCTTGCGCTTTTGTATCGCCGTTTAAGTCTTCTACTTGCCGTGGTAATACATTAAGTTCCTTGGCACCGGGCGTTGTTTTTTCTTTAACTAAACGGGGTAAATAATATGGACCACCCGCTTTTGGCCCAGTACCTGAAAGACCACGACCACCAAAAGGTTGCACACCCACAATAGCGCCAATTATATTGCGATTTATATATACATTACCTGCTCGTGATAACTTCGCCAAATTTATGGCTCGCTGCTCTATGCGAGTGTGTATACCCATGGTTAAGCCGAAACCTGTGCCGTTAATATCATCAATGGCTTTTTCTATTTCATCGCCTTTAAAGCGAACAATATGGACACAGGGGCCAAATACTTCTTGCTTCAGCGCGCTAATATTCTCTATTTCATAAAGTCGCGGCGCAAAAAAGAAATGTTCTTTCTCTGCTATTTCATTTGTTATCTCATCAGAAATAGCGCATTGGTATAATAGTTGACCATGGGTTTTCATATAGTCACTATGAGCATTGAGTGAATCTAGCGCTTTTTGATCAATGACTGGACCTACGTCAGTACGCAGTTTTTCAGGGTTACCCACATGCAATTCTGCTAATGCGCCTTTAAGCATTGTAATAACATTATCAGCAATATCTTCTTGTAAAAATAACACGCGAAGCGCAGAACAACGTTGACCTGCAGATTGAAAACCTGAGGAAATAACATCATCAACGACTTGCTCAGGTAGGGCGGTAGAGTCAACTATCATGCAGTTTTGGCCCCCCGTTTCAGCAATAAAGGGCACTTGATCGCCACCTCTATCAGCCAATGTTTGCGAAATTATAGTGGCTGTTTTAATAGAACCAGTAAACATAACCGTTTGAATACGTGCATTAGGAATAATAATAGTACCAACATCACTACCCTGTGCAATAACTGCTTGTACAACGCCATGTGGTAATCCAACAGACGTCATTAGTTCAATAGCGCGCAGTGCAATTAAACTTGTTTGCTCAGCTGGTTTCGCTAATACCGTATTACCAGTAGCAATCGCAGCCGTCACTTGTCCGATAAATATAGCTAATGGGAAGTTCCATGGGCTGATACATAACACCACGCCACGGGCTTCTAAACGATCATCTTGTGCAAGTTCAATTGCTTGATGTGCATAATAGCGACAAAAGTCGACCGCCTCTCTGACTTCATCAATACCATCTTGAGTCGTTTTCCCTGCTTCCTTGATGCATAAGGCAATTAACTCATCCATATGATGTTCAAGAACATCAGCTATACGGCATAATAAGGCAGCGCGTTCAGATACAGGCGTTTGTGACCATGAAGCAAATGCGTGTTGAGCCGTTTCAATCATCGCGAGCATTTCATTCTTGCTGTGATGTCGTTGAAAACCAATAATTTCACTATGCTTTGCTGGGTTTCTAATGGCGATAGACCCGTCTGGCACGTCATTTTCAGAAAACAAGTTGTCTTGATTCCATTGATCTAGTGATTTTTTTAAAGACCTTACTGTATTGCTATCTGTCAAGTCTAGGCCTTTAGAATTATCTCGACCGATACCGTGTTCATCATGGTATAGCGCGATGGGTTTGGTTATCTGGCCATTATATTTGTCTTTCAGGCGCTGCATTTTTTTAACGGGGTCGACAAGTAAAGATTCGACCGGTTGTGACTCATCAATAATGGCATTGACAAAAGAAGAATTAGCGCCATTTTCTAACAAACGACGCACCAAATAGGCTAATAGCTCTTTGTGAGGACCAACGGGTGCGTAAACACGACATTGAACATTTTCATTTTTAACAATTTGCTCGTATAAAGAACCACCCATGCCGTATAGACATTGAAATTCAAAGCTTGTTTTGTCATTGCCTGCGAGTTCAAGAATAGTGGTAACAGTGTAAGCATTGTGCGTAGCAAACTGTGGATAGATAGTATCTCTATATTCTAATAATTTTTTTGCACAAGCGAGGTAAGATACATCAGTAGAAGCCTTGCGAGTGAATACGGGAAAATGTTTATAACCGCCTTTTTGGCTAATTTTAATCTGAGTATCCCAATAAGCACCTTTCACTAAGCGCACCATCATCTTTCGGTCAACACGCAAGGTTAGTTCACGTAGCCAGTCAACGATAAAAATAGCGCGTTTTTGATAAGCTTGCAGGGCCATTGAAAAGCCATTCCAACCGGCTAACGCATGATCACTAAATACCGCCTCAATAATATCAAGGGATATATCTAATCGCTCGGATTCTTCCGCATCTATAGTTAAGCCAATATTATAGCTTTTGGCCTGCAAACAAAGCGCTTTAAGTCTAGGCACCGCTTCAGTCATTATCCGTTCTTTTTGTGCAAACTCGTGACGAGGGTGAATAGCAGAAAGCTTAACTGAAATGCCAGGAACTCTGCGAGGATCGTTCTTACCCGACGCACGAGCAACTGCCCCAATAGCATCTATACCAACTTGATAAGCGTTAAAATACTTATCAGCATCACTCATGGTGCGCGCACCCTCACCAAGCATGTCGTAGGAATACTCAAAATTCTTAACCTCTATGGTGGCGGCATACTCAGTTGCAGCTTGAATAGTTTCACCCATGACAAATTGCTCGCCCATAATTTTCATGGCATAGTTCATTGCTTTGCGAATGACAGGCTCACCTAAACGACCGATAACTTTCTTCAATAGACCAAAGCTATCTTTTTCGCGTTCATCAGCGTAGTCAACCATGGTGCCGGTCACTATTAAGCCCCACGATGAGGCATTAACGAACAGAGAATCACTGCTGCCTATATGCTTGCTCCACTGCCCTTTAGATATTTTGTCACCAATTAGGGCATCTTGAGTACGTTTATCTGGCACACGCAGTAAGGCTTCAGCCAGACACATCAGTACCACACCTTCTTCACTAGACAGTGTGTATTCTGCCAATAAGGCATCTACTGCACCGTTTCCCGATTCATCTCTACGTATTTTTAAGGAAATTTTACGGGCTTTTTCCCAAGCTCTGCTTGCAGCATCATCGTTAACTTCTGCCAACGGTAAAACATGCTCTACAGCAACACTTTCATCAATACGATAGAATTCACGAATTTTTTGACGAATAGGAGATTCTGCGATGTTCGAATTGTCAAAAAGCATAAACTTCACCTTAAAAAAATGTAAATAGTGTTTTGGAATTACATAAGTCGATTACAATTTAATTTACTGTTTCCAGTGAATATAAAAGTTATTTAATCCCAAACTTGAGAATATCACATCCTATTCAATCCAGAACAAGATGAATTAAAGTTAATTATAGTTCAATCTAATAATTTATTGTCGGAGACTGTTACTTGAACATAAATTAATTTTAAGTGAATGAATTAATATGTTTTAAAACTAAAATAAACTAAGCCGAGGTAGTTAAAATGTAAAATTAAGCTATAATTACCGTTAGACTTAAAACTAATATATATAATTAAGGTAGTGTCAAGTTATCGCAGACCCCAGTGTCTGTGAGGCAATCCGAGTATGAAAAACACTAAAATGTACGCGGGTTACCGCTACCCACCGCAGGTAATAAGTCATGCAGTTTGGCTTTACCATCGGTTTACACTTAGCTTTTGAGATATTGAAGGGTTATTTGTTGCCAGAGGGATCATTGTAAGTAACGAAACGGTGAGAAATTGGTGCGTAAAGTTTGGTAACCAATATTCTAGTCAGATCAGGAAAAAGCGAAGTCAACTCGGTGATATGTGGTACTTGGATGAGGTATTTATTAAGAAAAATGGTGTTTTGCATTACCTTTGGCGTGCTGTCGATCAAGATGGCGATGAGCTAGATATTCTCATTCAAAAACGCAGAAACAAAAAGGCCGTAATGAAGTTCTTTAAAAAGTTATTGAAGGGCCAGCAGGCAACGCTATTAAAGTTAGTCACTGATAAATTGCGCAGCTATTCGACTGCGAGAAGGAAAATTATGCCCAGCGTTGCTCATTCAAGCCAACAATACGAAAACAATCGCTGTGAATTGTCTCATCATCCGGGTAAACAACAAGAACGGCAAATGCGGCGGTTTACATCACAAGGCCAAGCACAACGATTTTTAGCGTGTCATGGCACTATTAATAATCTGTTTAGGCTTGGCCGATATAAAATGCAATTCGATAATGACAGGATACTGCGTGAACGAGCATTTAGAGAATGGACTAGGGTTCGTTGCGTCCAGAATTTGGCATGAGCTACTAAAAATTTGTTCTTATCATCTTAATTCGATAAGTTGACAATGCCTGAGTACTGAATAAATTAAATTGATTGCCATTGCTTACAGTCAGGTCGCAAAAATGTAGACTATTGGCTTCTTTAGTTTTGAATTGGAAAGATAAATATGTTTAACGTAAACGAATATTTTGAGCGCAAGGTAGCATCAATTGCCTTTAATACTGCTGTTCAGTCTGCAACGGTTGGGGTTATGGCTCCGGGCGAGTATGAGTTTGATACTAGCGAGTTTGAAACTATGACGGTTGTTAGCGGGGCATTAACGGTGTTACTACCAGAACAACAAGAGTGGAAAACGTTTACAGCCTTAGAAGTGTTTACGATTGAAGCCAATAAGAAGTTTAAGGTCACAACCACTGTTGATACCGCTTATCTTTGTACTTATGGTAAGTGATTGTTAGGGGAAAACTTTTTGTCTTTGCTCAGCCTCAACACAGTAACGCAACAGTTGGTACTGTCAAGTTATCGCAGACACCAGTAACGATGAGATAATTCGAGTATGAAAAATACTAAAATGTACGCGGGTTATCGCTACCCACCTCAAGTGATCAGTCATGCAGTTTTGCTGTACCATCGATTTACACTTAGCTTTCGAGATGTTGAAGAGTTATTGGCCGCCAGAGGGATCAGAGTAAGTTACGAGACCGTTAGAAATTGGTGCATAAAGTTCGGCTATTAGACGGCAATCAATATTGTAGTCAGATCAGGAAAAAGCGCGGTCAACTCGGTGATATGTGGTACTTGGATGAGGTATTTATTAAGATCAATGGTGTTTTGCATTACCTTTGACGAGCTGTCGATCAAGATGGCGATGAGCTAGATATTCTCGTTCAAAAACGCAGAAACAAAAAGGCCGCCATGAAGTTCTTTAAAAAGTTATTGAAGGGCCAGCAGGCAAGGCCATTGAAGATAGTCACCGATAAACTGCGCAGCTATTCGGCTGCGAGAAGGGAAATTATGCCCAGCGTGGATCATTCAAGCCAACAATACGAAAACAATCGCTTTGAATTGTCTCATCATCCGGGTAAACAACAAGAACGGCAAATGCGGCGTTTTACATCCCAAGGCCAAGCACAACGATTTTTAGCGTGTCATGGCATTGTAAATAATCTGTTTAGGCATGGCCGCCATAAAATGCAAGCCAATAATGACAGGATACTGTGAGAACGAGCATTTAATGAATGGGCTGGGGTTAGTTGCGTCCAGAATTTGGCATGAGCTACCGAAAATTTGTTCTTACCATCTTAATTCGATAAGTTGACAATGCCATAACGGGTGCAATAATAGAGTAAGCTCATAAATTATAAAAATCTCTTGTGCACTATTTTAGCCCAACTGATGATATTAACTAAAACAGCTTTGCCCCACGGGAGATTCTTTTTAGGTCACGTATAACGCGAGATACAGAAGATTAGTCATTTCCAATAGTCCCACAAAAGTTCCACTGGCGCCCCACAAATGGCCCACTGGCGTCCCACAGACTTTTTCGTGCTTAATATTTGAACAGAGAATTGAAGCTAAGTGCTTGAAAAGTAAGGTGGTGGACGCTACTGGGCTTGAACCAGTGACCCTCGCCTTGTAAGGGCGATGCTCTCCCAACTGAGCTAAGCGTCCGAAGTACTTGATTTTATTAGAGAAGAAGTGGTGGACGCTACTGGGCTTGAACCAGTGACCCTCGCCTTGTAAGGGCGATGCTCTCCCAACTGAGCTAAGCGTCCATTTCCTAAAATCTCTTGATGTTGCCTTTATTAATGATTTAGTAATACACATTATAAAGAGAAAGTAATACTTACCAAGAGGAGCGATATTATAGAGTTGCCTTCATAACTGTCAACCCGATTTTGTAAAAAAAAGTGTGTTTGCACAAAAATAACGCAAATTCCTTTAAAACACTGCTACAAAGCCCGTCATAAGCGTCATTTGTGCCATAGGGTAACTAAGATCAGTATAGACTAAACGTTTACTATCTTTTATCGTAAATAATTAAGTGAAGTCCTTTAGAAGCGGCATCCAACGCTGTAGAATATAGAATTGCTATTAATCATACATATTCAGGAAAAAACATGTCTGTAGTTACTCGATTTGCCCCAAGCCCAACTGGTTACCTGCACGTGGGCGGAGCCCGCACAGCACTTTATTCATGGTTATATGCTAAAAGCCTAGGGGGAGAATTTATATTACGCATCGAAGACACCGATATTGAGCGTTCAAGCCCCCAAGCAAAGCAGGCAATTCTTGACGGCATGCAGTGGCTAGGCCTCAATCACGATAAAGGCCCTTACTATCAAACAGATAGATTTGACACGTATAATAAATTTATAGATCAATTGCTCAAGCAAGGTCATGCTTACAAATGTTTTATGAGCAGTGGAGAATTAGATGCTATTCGCGCGCAACAAGAAGAGCAGGGCGAAAAGCCTAGGTACCCAGGCACGTGGCGAGATCGCAACGATCATCCTGAAAACCAGCCTTACGCTATACGATTTAAAAACCCTAAGAGTGGCGAGGTGGTGTTTGACGACCACGTACGCGGCGAAATTTGTATTTCAAACACAGAGTTAGACGACCTGGTTATTCGTCGAAGCGATGGCGCGCCCACATACAACTTTTGTGTGGTGATTGACGACTGGGAAATGGGTATAAGCCATGTGGTAAGGGGCGAAGATCATATCAATAATACCCCACGCCAAATTAACATATTAAAAGCCCTTGGTGCACCAGTGCCAGAGTATGCACATGTAAGCATGATTTTGGGTGATGATGGCAAGAAATTGTCAAAGCGCCATGGTGCGGTTAGCGTAATGCAATACCGAGACTCTGGCTACCTTCCGCAAGCAGTGCTTAATTACTTATTGCGTTTGGGCTGGTCGCATGGCGATCAAGAAATATTTAGCGTTGACGAAATGATAAACTTATTTAGCTTAGATCATATTAGTAAGTCGGCCAGTGCATTTAATACCGAAAAACTGATTTGGCTTAACCAGCATTATATAAAGACATTGCCGCCAGCAGAAGTGGCTGAGCATGCTCGATGGCACTTTGAGGACCAAAACATTGATACAAGCACTGGCCCAGACTTGAGCGATCTTATTCGTGTTCAGGCCGATAGGGTTGACACCTTGAAAGAGCTTGCGAGCGTGAGTCGCTATTTTTACGAAGATTTTGCTGAATTTGACCCAAGCGCTGCAAAGAAGCATTTACGAGTAGTGGCTAAAGCTAATTTAATTGCCGTGCAGGCTAAATTAGAAGCTTTAACATCATGGGATTCAGCCATTATTGGACAAGCAATAAACGACACCGCTGCCGATTTAGATATAGGCATGGGCAAAATTGGTATGCCTCTGCGTGTTGCGGTAACCGGAAGTGGTAATTCACCTGCGCTTGATGTAACCCTTGCGCTGTTAAAGCAAACCCAAGTTGTTCAAAGAATAAACAAGGCGATTGAATTCATCAATAATCGTGAAAATTCTTAAAAAAATCGTTGACATGAAGGCGCGCCATGCCTAAAATGCGCCCCGCTGTCACGTAAGAATAGTATTAAATGAAGCGCTTAGCGTAGAGCTTGCATTTGGCATTATGTGGCGACGCATGGGGCCATAGCTCAGCTGGGAGAGCGCTTGCATGGCATGCAAGAGGTCGGCGGTTCGATCCCGCCTGGCTCCACCAAGGACATATTGTGTCCCCTTCGTCTAGAGGCCTAGGACACCGCCCTTTCACGGCGGTAACAGGGGTTCGAATCCCCTAGGGGACGCCACTTTTTGTGAGTTGTTAATCAGCTTTTAAAATATGGCATCTAATAACTTAACCGTTACTAGGCTCAAGGTTAAGTTTATGTGAATATCAGCAGCATTACTGAAATCCACTAACAGTTTGAAATGTTGCGTACCGGCAAGAACAGCGTTTTTTGTCCCCTTCGTCTAGAGGCCTAGGACACCGCCCTTTCACGGCGGTAACAGGGGTTCGAATCCCCTAGGGGACGCCATTTTAATAAACAAAAAAACAC